>JAILQS010000017.1 GCA_024698865.1 Lachnospiraceae bacterium
CTGAAAAACCCGTAATCTACGTCTATCCAAAGGAAGACAAAACTGCCGTTACCATTTCCATCAAACATAAGGAACCATTGGATATTGAATATCCACTTTCTGATAACGGTAACTGGAGTCTTGTCGCGGATAAGGACGGAACTCTTCATTACAAGGGAAGAGAATATAACTATATTTATTGGGAAGATACTTCGAACTGGGATAAAAGCTTTGAGAAAGGCTTTTGCGTAAAAAAAGAAGACACTGTTGCATTTTTGGAAGAGGCGCTAACAAAACTTGGACTAAATGAAAAGGAACAGGACGACTTTATCACCTATTGGTTGCCAAAACTTTATGCATATGATTGGAATCTGATTTCATTTAATCCGGTGGCGTATGAGAAAGAGTATACGTTGGAAGTTTCCAAAAAGGCGAATGTGATAAACGCTTTTATGATTATGAAAGGCGTGAAGGAGAAGACGGATATAGCACCACAGAAGCTTGAGAATCTTAATGATGTTTCCAGAGATGGACTTACCGTGGTGACCTGGGGCGGCACCTGCGTTGATAGCGATTGATAAAAACGGCTTGACATTACAAAAAAATATAACTATAATACCACCTGTAAAGAAAAAAACTTGACAGGTGGTGTTTTTTGTGGCAGAATTAATCCGGTCGGTACAAAAGGAAGAGGATACCCTTGCTCATATCGTAGAGTTATCTTTGTTGTATGATTTCTATGGAGCACTTTTAAAGGAGAATAAGCGTGAGATATTTGAGGACTATGTGCTCAATGATTATTCCCTTGGAGAGATTTCCAAAGAGCGTGGTATTTCCAGACAAGGCGTATACGATACGGTGAAGCGCTGTACCAAAGAACTTACACAATACGAAGAAAAGTTGAATCTGATAGAGAAGTTTGCAAAAATCAAGAAAGATGTGGGGAGAATCCACTATCTTTTGGAAGAGATCCAGAAGGATTCGTTGATATCCGATGACTCTAAGAAGAATCTGGATGTGATTACAAAGATTGCAGACGGGATTATGGATAATATATAAGAGTTAGACAGTAATTAATAGGAGATAAGTATGGCATTTGATGGTTTAAGTGAAAAACTTCAGAATGTATTTCGAAACCTTCGCAGCAAAGGTGCGTTGACCGAAGCGGATGTAAAGGCTGCCTTACGTGAAGTTAAGATGGCTCTTTTGGAAGCAGACGTTAACTTTAAAGTAGTCAAATCCTTTATCAAATCTGTTCAGGAAAGAGCGGTTGGACAGGACGTAATGACCAGTCTTACACCGGGACAGATGGTAATTAAGATTGTAAATGAAGAACTTGTGAACCTGATGGGTTCCGAGACAACAGAGATTGCCCTAAAGCCGGGAAATGAAATCACCGTCATTATGATGTGTGGATTGCAGGGTGCCGGTAAGACAACGACGGCAGCAAAGCTTGCCGGTAAGTTTAAGCAAAAAGGACGTACTCCTTTATTAGTTGCCTGTGACGTATATCGTCCGGCAGCAATTAAGCAGTTACAGGTTAATGGCGAGAAGCAGGGTGTACCTGTATTTTCCATGGGAGATGGGCACTCACCGGTTAACATTGCAAAGGCTGCAGTAGAATCTGCAAAGAACAATGGACAAAACATTGTGATTCTCGATACGGCAGGTCGTTTACAGGTAGATGATGAGATGATGCAGGAACTGGTAGACATCAAGGAAGCAGTTGCTGTACAACAGACAATATTAGTAGTTGATGCCATGACGGGTCAGGAAGCGGTTAATGTTTCACAGACCTTCCATGAAAGAATCAATATAGATGGAGTGATTCTAACAAAGTTAGATGGTGACTCCAGAGGTGGTGCGGCACTTTCGGTAAGAGCCGTTACCGGATGTCCGATTTTGTATGTTGGTATGGGCGAGAAACTTTCCGATTTGGAACAGTTTTATCCGGACAGAATGGCATCACGTATTCTTGGTATGGGCGATGTCTTAAGTCTGATTGAAAAGGCAGAAGAGAGTGTTGACCTTGAGAAAGCCGAGGAGATGGGCAAGCGTCTTAAGAAAGCTGAGTTTAATTTTAGCGATTATCTGGAGGCAATCAATCAGATGCGCAATATGGGAGGACTTTCAAGTGTACTTAGTATGCTTCCCGGAATGGGACTTCCAAAAGATTTAGAAGTGGATGATTCTGTATTTAAGTCGACGGAAGCAATCATTTTCTCCATGACCTTAGAGGAGAGAAATAATCCTTCTATTTTGAATCCGTCCCGCAAACGCCGTATCGCCAAAGGCGCAGGCGTCGACATCAGCGAAGTCAATCGTCTGGTTAAGCAGTTTGAGCAGATGAAGAAAATGATGAAGCAGATGCCGGGAATGTTTGGTGGCAAAGGAAGACGCCGTGGCGGCTTTAAGATGCCGTTTGGATTTTAATATTTTATATTGCATTTAGTATGCCGAAAGGCTTCTAAATATAGATTTTAACAATTTTCAAGGAGGTGAAAATAATGGCAGTAAAGATTAGATTAAAAAGATTAGGACAGAAAAAGAGACCTTTCTATAGAATCGTTGTTGCAGATGAAAGAGCACCTAGAGATGGAAGATTTATCGAAGAAATCGGTACTTATGATCCAAACCAGGAGCCAAGTGCAGTAGTTGTTAATGAAGAGCTTGCTAAAAAATGGTTAGCTAACGGTGCACAGCCAACAGATACTGTAGGTAAGTTATTCAAAAATGCTGGTATTACAAAATAATTTCCTGACATGTTTGTTTAGCGCGTAGGTTAACTCTAAGGAGTTACACGGAGGTGTGCAAAATGAAAGACTTAGTTGAAGTAATTGCCAGATCACTGGTAGATTGCCCGGACGAAGTTGTTGTAACGGAAGAAGAAAATGAAAAAAGCAAAGTCATTTCTTTAAAAGTTGCTTCTGACGATATGGGCAAAGTTATCGGCAAACAGGGACGTGTTGCAAAAGCAATCCGTACGGTTGTAAAAGCTGCAGCGTCCAAAGAAGATAAGAAAGTTATTGTTGAAATTCTTAACGATAATGAATAGTTTTAGACTATGCATTGTCGCTAAAATTGAAATGACAGGGGACGTTAAGTCCCCTTTTCTTCTATAATAGGATATTCCTTCGGATGTTCTGTTTATAGAAGAAAAACATAAATTAAACAACCCGGAATCGGAGTTGTTGACAGGATTCATGGAGGATTGGAATGGAAGATTATTTGAGAATTGGTGTTTACTCCAATACCCACGGTATCCGTGGTGAAATCAAGGTATATCCCACCACAGACGATTTGGATCGTTTTAAACAGGTGAAGAAAGTTTACCTGGACACACCAAAAGAAATGATGGAAGTGGAAATCAAGAATGTCAGATACTTTAAAAATATGGTTATTTTGAAATTTAAAGGTATCGACAACATAAATGATATAGAGAAATATAAGGGCTGTGATATTCTTATGAACAGAGAGGATGCACCTGCACTGGAAGAAGGGGAATACTATATTTATGACCTGTTACAGTGTGAGGTTGTATTGGAAGACGGCTCTCATTTTGGAAAGATGAAGGAAGTACTTACTACGGCAGCCAATAGCGTGTATGTTGTGGCTACGGAAGATAACAAAGAGGTTCTGCTTCCCTCAATTCCGGACTGTGTAAAGAATGTTGATATTGAAAATAAGGTTATTACCGTGCATCTGATGGACGGTTTGTTATAGAACCGGATTTGCAGCGGGATAGCAGACGGATTGTATAGAAAGAAACAGAGGTTTGAAATGAATTATTATGTTATGACACTATTTCCGGAAATGATTGAGGACGGAATGAATACAAGCATTACCGGCAGAGCCATTGCCCGCGAACTGATTCATCTTGAGGCAGTAAATATCCGGGATTACACAACGGAAAAGCATGGCAAAGTAGATGACTATCCTTACGGTGGAGGCGCTGGAATGGTGATGCAGGCACAGCCGGTGTATGATTGCTATAAGGCGATAGAAGAGAAAATGAATAGCAAGCCGAGAGTGATTTATCTGACACCGCAAGGCAGTACATTTGCACAGCCTATGGCAAAAGAACTGGCACAGGAAGAGAATCTGGTATTTCTTTGCGGACACTACGAAGGCATCGATGAAAGAGTGTTGGAAGAGATTGTTACCGATTATGTATCGATTGGAGATTACGTACTAACCGGTGGAGAATTACCGGCGATGGTTATGATGGATGCCATATCCAGATTGGTGCCCGGTGTTTTAAATAATGATATGTCCGCAGAAACCGAAAGCTTTTCCGGTAATTTGTTGGAACACCCACAGTATTCCCGCCCGGAGATTTGGAATGATAAAGCAGTGCCAAAGATACTGCTTTCCGGAGATCACAAGAAAGTGGATGAATACCGTCGTCAGGAAAGTATCCGAAGAACCTATGAAAGAAGACCGGATCTGTTTGAAAAAGCAGTGGAAAGTGGAGAAATAACAGAGAAAGAGAAAAAAGTATTTGAGTGATTTTAAAAGATATGCAAGTATGTGCATATCTTTTTTTAAAGGTATTTGAAAAAATCTCCCTGTTATAATATGATAAAAATATACAAATATAATGTAAGGAGGAGAAAATATGAATAGTGAAAATGTAATTGGGCTTGATATTGGAATTGCTTCTGTAGGGAGTGCGATTTTAGATGTAGAAGGGAATGTTTTGGAGTGTACATCTAATATTTTTCCAGAGGCAAATGCTGCTAACAATAAAACGAGAAGAGATATGCGTCAAAGCAGGCGTTTAATAAGAAGAAGAAAAACAAGAATTAATGATTTTACAAAAACGTGGGATAAGTACGGGTTTGACAGAACATCTGAGTCAGAGATTGACGTTGTAAGTTTAAAGGTAAAAGCATTATATAATGCCATCGAGCTAAAAGATTTATATATGGTTTTGCGTTCCGAACTAAAGCATAGAGGGATATCATATTTGGAGGATGATGCTGATGCAAAAGGAAACTCCGATTATGCAAAGAGCTTGAATGCAAATAAAATAGAATTAAAAGAAAAGTATCCGTGTGAAATTCAAAAAGAGAGAATGGAAAAGTATGGATTTTTTAGAGGAAATCATATGGTTTTGGAAGGTGAGGAAAAAGTTAATTTAAGTAATGTATTTACAACTGGCGCATATAGAAAAGAAGTTGAACAAATTTTGGAAACCCAAATAAAAGAGAATACAGGTGTCTCTA
>JAILQS010000163.1 GCA_024698865.1 Lachnospiraceae bacterium
TAGAAGAATTAAGTAATCGTAAAACGACTTTCAAGCCCTAACTGATATATGCCCCGTTTTAGTACCTAGAAGAATTAAGTAATCGTAAAACAGGCTTTGCGAAACAAAACTATACAATGCTGTTTTAGTACCTAGAAGAATTAAGTAATCGTAAAACCTTTCTATTCGCCAAAATCTTTGTTAGTTTTAGTACCTAGAAGAATTAAGTAATCGTAAAACTAATGGCAATGGATTAAGAACGTGGGATAGGTTTTAGTACCTAGAAGAATTAAGTAATCGCAAAAGGATAATTAAAGTGGTGACAGCAGGGAATGGCATATTATGCTGAGAGATCTTATCTCTAAGAAAAACAGGTGTAAGAATCACTTCATCAGGATTTATCTCTCGTTGATTAAACATTTCAAGCAGTTCGTTAGGCAGCATCATTTTGCAAGCTTGAGTGGTGTAAGACCTCTGAGGCATTCCCTTGGTGAGCGGTTGATGTGGCTCATTATAAGGTTCACATCCTATTGAGTTAAGTTGTAAAAAGATGTTCCCTTAGGACATATCTTTCAGATGTATTTGTGGTTTTTCTCACAATGAGATTTCTGCTAGGAACGCATTGGATTGAATTAATAGATGCTGGTTCGGATATAATTATCAACGCCACATTCGAGTTTATCCGAATGTTTAAAATTTACCACCTCTGTCTGTAAGTATTAGTGGGAAGGTTTGGACAAAGATAAAAGTTGAAAGAGTCATATGCTTCCGATATTTAATTGTTTTAGACATAGTTAATACCTCTTTTTTCTAGCAAAAGAGGAAGCATAAAAATACACAGAACATAGTAATGGAAGGAAGTGTAGATTAGCCTCGCAGGCTGCCAAATGCTTTTCGAGACCGTTTTGGGTCTGTTCACTTGGCGATTCACGAGCACAAAGTGCGAAGTGAGAGCTTAGTGAGCCTAGGGGACCCAAACCGTGCGAGAGCTTAGTCGAGAAAAGTATTTGGCATCCTGTGAGGCTTTTGTAAGAGTAAATTCCGGTAGATGTAGAATTTACTTTTTCATTTAAGGCAAAAATTCTGGAACAAAAATAACATTTGCATTTTCTGTTGAACTGTGTTAATATGTTTTATGTTGTGAAAACGGTGTTCCTCTGTTAAGTTGTATAGAAATATACGGATATTATTAAGAACATCAAATATTAAGGAGGTCGCAATGAACGAAATTATTAAGAAAATCGAAGAAGCACAGTTAAAAGACAGTGTAGCAGAATTCAAAGTTGGTGATACCGTACGTGTATCAGCAAAAGTTATCGAAGGAACAAGAGAAAGAACTCAGGTTTTCGAAGGAACTGTTATTAAGAGACAGAACGGTGGAGCCAGAGAGACATTTACAGTTAGAAAATTCTCTAACGGAATCGGTGTTGAGAAGACATGGCCTTTACATTCTCCAATCGTTGAGAAGATTGAAGTAATTCGTCGTGGTAAAGTTAGAAGAGCTAAGTTATTCTACTTACGTGACAGAGTTGGTAAGGCTGCAAAGGTAAAAGAATTAGTAAAATAATTTCACGAAGGGACAAAGCCGATGGTTTTGTCCCTTTTGAACTTTTAAGATAATTTTGTTGGAGTTTGTGGCGATTTCGTTAGATTTCTTTATTGAAGTTTGGAATTGAATCGGATAAGATATTTATAGAAAAATAGAAAAGAGATGAGTTATGGAGTATATGCGACGTAGTAGCGGTAGCATCAGTTTTGCAAGCAAACCGCCAAAGAAAAAATTCAGTTGGAAATTGTTTCGAAGTATCATCATTTGGATTATTGAGATTATCCTTATGATTTTTCTGGCACATCTGGTGCTTAAATATATTGCAGAAGAACTGACGATTTCAGGAGTCTCTATGGAGATGACGGAATATATGAAAGATACGGAATATGGAAAAGACAGTAAAAGTTCTTTGGAAGATGGTGACCGGATTATCATCAATAAAGTTCTGTATCGTTTTTCACAGCCAAACCGTTTTGATGTGGTTGTGTTTGAGACCGGTGGCGTGGAGCACGATTATTACAATGTGAAACGTATTATCGGACTGCCGGGAGAGACGGTCAGCATTTCCAACGGAAAGCTGTTTATTAACGGCGAAGAACTTGAAAATGATGTAACAAAGGAAGAGATTAAGAACGGCGGTCTGGCGCAGGAGTCTGTCACATTGGATGACGATGAATATTTTGTGCTTGGAGACAATCGTAACAAGAGTGAGGACAGCCGTTTTTCCAATATAGGTAATGTCAGCAAAGACAAGATTATCGGAAAGGCGTGGCTGAAACTGAAACCTTTCCACAAAATCAAAGGAGGAGACTACGAAACCTCCAAGAGTATTGGAACAAAGAAAACTACAGAATAAATTGGAGGATAAATATGCATTTTCAATGGTATCCCGGACATATGACGAAAGCCAGAAGGGCGATGCAGGAGGATATAAAACTAATCGATGTCGTGATTGAACTGGTAGACGCAAGAATACCGTTTAGCAGCAAAAATCCTGATATTGACCAGTTAGCTAACAACAAATCACGCATTATTTTGTTAAATAAATATGATCTTGCAGATCCGGAAAAAACCCAAAAATGGAAAGAGTGGTACGAAGCGAAAGGCTTCCATACCGCATTGGTGAATTCAAAGAATAAAAGCGGTGTGAAGACAGTTGCAAATGTTATCAATGAAGCCTGTAAAGAGAAAATCGAAAGAGACCGTAAAAGGGGAATTCTGAACCGACCGGTACGAGCTATGATTGTTGGTATTCCGAATGTAGGTAAGTCTACATTTATCAACAGTTTTGCCGGAAAGGCATGTGCCAAAACCGGTAACAAACCGGGTGTCACCAAAGGTAAACAATGGATTCGTCTTAACAAGCAGGTGGAACTTTTGGATACACCGGGAATCCTCTGGCCTAAGTTTGAGGATCAGACGATAGGTTTAAGGCTTGCTTTTATCGGTTCCATCAAGGATGAAATATTAAATATTACTGAGTTGTCTTATGAACTGATTAAGTTTCTGATGGAGAGTTATCCGGGGGTTCTGGAGAGGAATTACGAACTGGAATCTATCGTGGATGAAATTGATGCATTGAATCAGATTGCAGAGCGGAGAAAATGTATTCAGAAAGGGAACGAAGTGGATCTTGACAAGGCAGCGAGATTGCTTTTGGATGATTTTAAGAGCGGAAGACTTGGGAAGATTACATTAGAGATGCCGGAGTAGAGATGCGGGATTGAATTTAAGACTGGCTGTTTGTTAGACTTAATGAGTGATTGATGAGTGAAAAGAGACAGGAATTCATACGAAAAGAAAGGGGAGACGGCTTATGTATAAGGAAGATGAGATTGAGGAAAGCCTGGAGCTTTGTAAAGACATCGATATCTATTTTGAAAGAAAAAATCCGTTTGAGCCGTTGGGACCCAAACCTGTAAGGCGTACGCCTCAATATAGCGAAGAAGATATCGCAGTAGCAAATGATGTGAAGGAAGAAAATATCACAGTAGCAAATGATGCGAAGGAAGACGCGGCAGTCAAAGGAACAGATCGTATTACGACAGCAGACAATAAGGTGGCTGATAATATGGCAGTCAATCACACCAGAGAAAAGGTGGATGCCGCTAAGCACGCAAAGACAGAACTATCAATTGAAAAAGAAAAGAACACCATATTTGAAGCTGAGAATTTGGAAGAACCAAAGAAAACAAGCAAAGTGGAAGAATACACAAAGTTCTTTTTGCAGATGGTAGGATGCTTTATCATTGCTTATCTTTGTGCATTTTTGATTACTTCGTATGTTGTCCAGTTGGATTACGTAATGGGAACCTCAATGGAGAATACATTGATGAACAAAGACTGTCTGGTTGTTAATAAGTTTGTATATCATTTTTCCTCACCGGACCGTTTTGATATCGTCATTTTCCCGCATGAGACCGATACGTATTATATCAAGCGAATTATCGGACTTCCGGGTGAAACAGTACAGATCAAAGAAGACGGTACCATCTGGATTGATGGTGAGTTGCTGGAAGAGAACTACGGGAAAGAACCGATTTTGAATCCGGGCAATGCGATAGAACCGCTGGAACTGGGGGACAATGAATATTTTGTGCTGGGAGACAATCGAAATGAAAGTTCAGACAGCAGATTTGATTCCGTGGGAATGGTGCATCAAAGAGATATTCTCGGAAAAGTTGTAGCGCGCGTATTCCCGTTCCAGAGGATGCAGACAATCGACTAGAACAAATGGAGAGATAGAATTGGAAAGTATAGCAGAGATTACAAAAGCTTTTAAAAGTGCAAGCCCGGAGCAAATATCCGGTCTGATGGAGCAATTTGCAACGGATGAGCGAGCAGGCGTACAGAAATTGATTTTACAACAGAAGAAACAATTAGAGAAGCTTAATAAAGAAAGAGAACGTCTTTATAAGATGTCGGAGTTTGAACGAAAGTATAAGGATTATTCTTTTATTTGCGGAATTGATGAAGTGGGAAGAGGACCACTTGCCGGACCGGTGGTTGCAGGTGCGGTTATTCTACCAAAGGATTGTGAGATTTTGTATCTGAACGATTCCAAGAAACTTTCCGAAAAACGAAGGGAAGAATTGTATGTTGAGATTAAGGAGAAAGCGGTTGCCTATGCCACCGGTGTCGCGTCCTGGGAAGTGATTGATGAGATTAATATCTTAAATGCCACCTATGTTGCGATGCGGGAGGCAATTTCCAAACTTTCGGTAGAACCGGATTTGCTATTAAATGATGCAGTGACAATTCCCAAAGTGAATATCAAACAGGTGGGCATTATACACGGAGATGCCTCCAGTGTATCCATTGCAGCAGCAAGCGTGCTTGCAAAGGTAGAGAGAGATCATATGATGGAGGAATACGATCGAAAGTATCCCGGCTATTCATTTGCTAAGAATAAAGGTTACGGAACAGCAGAACATATCGAGGCGCTTCGTAAGCTCGGGCCTTGTCCAATACACAGACGGTCATTTATTGGTAACCTCATTCCATAGTAGTTTAAGGTATACGGAAAGGAAGTGAGAATTTGTTTTCTGATAATATATTAGCAGGAGGATTTACAGGGGCAAATATCTCATCCAAGACAGGGGAATTTGCAACCGGAAATATTGATCCATCCAATTACGCTACAAAAATTGCAGACAACAAATATGTTCCCATCGGTGAGATGGAGGTTGGAAGTACATTTACCGGTAAAATTACAGACATACGCGGGAACGAAGTTACGATTGATACCGGCAGAGGGGAACTTCACGCCAAAATTGCCGCAAGTGTCAATATTAATATCAACGAAGTCCGACAATTTGAAATTCGGGAAAACAGCGAGAATCGTTTTTTGATTGCGCCATTGGAGTCTGAAAGTTTTTCGCCTGAGACAGAAGCCGTATACAAAGCGCTGAATGCGCTCAACCTGCCGGCAACCGATAAAAATATAGACGTGGTTTTTGGACTTTTGAATCACCAGATGGGGCTGAATAAGCAAAATGTACAAATGCTTCTTGCGGCAAGTTACAAGTTTCCGGATATGGAGATAGAAGATTTGATTTTTATGCAGAAAAATCAAATCCCAATTACCGAGGAAAATGTAACGCATTTCCTTAATTACAGCAATAACAGCCAGACGTTATCCTCGGAGATTACACAGCTATCTGCGAATCTTTCCAATATGATTGGAGAGTTATTGCAAGAAGGTGCAAAAAGTCAGAGTATTTCAGACAATCCTGTATTAATGGATTTTATGAAAGAGGTTTTTTCTGAGCAGGAGATGGAGACACTGCTGTCGCGAGGAGACAGTCCGGATTTTACCGGGCAGCTCAAATTGTTGCTGGAAGAACACTGGGCGATAACGCCTGAGAATTTCAGTAAGTCCACACTGCAGGAGAACATCGCAAAGACGTTAGTGGATATGGAGTCACTTACGACTTTTCTAAAAAAGAGCAAAGAGGAATTTGCACTTTCCGAAGAAGGAGTAAAACAGGTTTTTGACGGTGGCAAAGCGGTAGCGGGCAATCTCAATTTTATGAATCTGATTAACCATACACTTCCGTACTTTCAGATTCCGCTTAAGTTTTTTGATCAGGTATCGAATGGAGAAATTTATGTTTTCTCGCAAAAGCGGACGCTGAGCGCGGGGGATGGTGTGCGACTTTTTTTAAGACTTGATATGGAGCATTTGGGGAAAACGGAAGTATTGCTATATCTTAAGGATAAGAATGTTTCGGCAGATTTTGCAATGGAACGGGAAGATGCTGTCGAAACCGTGAAAGAAAATATGGAGACATTGAAAAATAATCTTGCGAAAAAAGGATATGTATTGACCGATACTGTCCGTTTGAAAGAAGAAGAGGACAGATCCTTGTTTGATACGGCACTTTCGGAGGAAGGAGATTCCTTTGAAGTGAAACGATTTACCTTTGATCGAAGGATTTGATTGCTTAAAGGAGAGGATATCAATGGAGAAGAAAAAAACAGCAGTCGCGCTTGAGTATGATCCGGGTGATCAGGCGCCGCGAATCGTAGCAAGTGGACAAGGTGCGATAGCGGATAAAATTATCAGTAAAGCACAGGAGTTCGCAGTACCGGTTCATAAAGATGAAAAACTGGCAGGTACATTGTCCAAACTCGAAATCGGTGAGTGCATTCCACCGGAGCTTTACGAGGTGGTAGCGGAAGTGCTTGTTTTTGTGGATCAGATGGATCGTATTAAGAGCAAGCTTACAAACTAGTTTCGCTCATTTTGTGAAATCTTAGTCAGAGATAAAGCATTGATTGTTAATGTAAAATAAGGGGAGGACAAAACTACGGGGTATAATAAACGCAGAATCGGAAAGCAGTATGAGGAAATGGCTGCGAAATATCTGACAGAGCAGGGCTATGTAGTGTTGGAAAAGAATCTGTTTACACCTTATGGTGAGATAGATTTAATTGCAAAAGAAGGGGAAACGCTCGTTTTTACGGAAATCAAATATCGTAAGACAAAAGGATTTGGTGATGGTTTGCAGGCGGTGGATTGTCGTAAGCAAATGAGAATCAGCAAATCGGCGTTGTATTATTACACGTATCATGGCTATGAAGAACAAAGAAGCTGTCGGTTTGACGTTATAGCGATTTTGGGCGATGGCGAACTGACACATATTAAAAATGCATTTGAATACATGGGAGGCTGATGAGAATGCATTTGACATTATGGAGGAAATGTTTTGCATGTAATATATCATAAAGAATATAGTGACAAAAAGGCGACGTTGTGCAATCAAAACGTCGTTCCGTTTTTTGAAATGGAGGGGCTTAGAGAAATTTCGTTTATTACACACGGTTTTTCGACAAAGCTTGGAGGTGTAAGCGAGAATGAGCTTTCATCCATGAACCTAAGCTTTACCAGAGGAGATAATCCGGAAAATGTCTATACGAATTACAGTCGCATATGTGAGGCGCTGAATGTGCCAAGGGAAAGTCTGGTATTTAGCGATCAGGTGCACAGTACCAATGTTGTCCGGGTAGGCAAAGAAAATATATTAGGCAGCGTATCCGATACAAAACAGCCGCCACAGAAACTGTTACAGGGTGTCGACGGCATGATTACAAATGAGCCGGGCGTTACGCTGGTGACTTTTTTTGCGGATTGCGTTCCGCTGTTTTTTGTAGATACAAAGAACAGGGCGATTGGACTGGTTCATTCCGGATGGAGAGGTACTGCCGGAAAGATAGGTGCCATTGCTCTTGAAAAGATGCGCAAGGAATTTGGCACGGATCCAAAGGATGTGGTTGCAGCCATCGGACCTTCCATTTGCAAAGACTGTTATGAGGTAAGTGAAGACTTGCTGGAGGAATTTAGGGTGTCGTTTACAATGGAACAGTGCAAGCGAATATTCCAACCCAAAGGCAATCATAAGTATTTGTTGGATCTGTGGAAGGCAAATGAAATTCTAATATCGGAAGCGGGCGTTTTACCGGAGAATATTTCCGTGAGCGGAGTGTGTACCTGTTGTAATCATGAACTATTGTTTTCACACCGCTATACGAACGGCAAACGTGGAAATCTGAATGCTTTCCTTTCTATAAATAGTGTTAAAATTTGATGAACTCTCTTTTATTTTGACACTGAATATGGTATAAATGATAAAGAATGAAAAGACAGAAATGAGGTTAATTATGAAAAAGAAATTAGTAGCGCTCCTTATGGTTATGGCATTAGGAGTATTAGCAGTTGGTTGTGGGGACAAGAAAGAAGCATCTAAGGAAGCAGATTCCAAAGGTTCAGAGTACGATTTGTACGATGGTGAGGACTACAAAATTGATGAATGTGTAGAACTTGCTAATTACAAAGGGCTTGATATGGAAGTGACAGAAGTCGCTGACAGCGATGTAGATGCACAGATTCAGAGTGAACTTGAGAACAACAAGACATACAACCAGATCAAAGAAGGCAAAGTTAAAGACGGTGATACGGTTAATATTGATTATGTCGGTAAGAAAGACGGCAAAGAATTCGACGGCGGTTCTGCTACCGGATATGATTTAACCATTGGTTCTAATACTTTTATTCCGGGATTTGAATCCGGACTTGTTGGAAAGAAAGTCGGAGAGACCGTAGATATCAACGTTACTTTCCCGGAAGAATACCAGAGTGAAGAACTTGCCGGACAGCCTGCAGTATTTACTGTAACCATCAATTATATTCGCGGAGATGAAATTAAGCAGGAGTTAAACGACGAATATGTAACTGCCAATACAGAATATAAGACAGTAGACGAATATAAGAAAGCTACACGTGAGCAGCTTGAAACAAACAATCTGCAGAGCGGACAGTCTGCACTTTGGGGACAGGTAGTTTCTTCTGCAGTTATTATGAAATATCCGGACAGCGAAGTGAAAAATGTTCTTAGCAATCTGAAAAACTATTGTGAGCAGATGGCTTCTATGTACGGTGTGAAACTGGATGAGTTCCTTTCACAGAATTTCCAGACAACCGAAGAAAACTTTGATAACGATATGTTAGATAATGCAAAACAGCAGGTTGCTGCCAAATTAGTAGCGCTTAAGATTGCAAAAGATAATGATATCGTTGTATCAGAAGATGAGTATGATAACAATCTTGCTTCTTATGTACAGGAGTATGGATATTCTTCCGCAGAAGAGATGGAGAATACCATTGGTACCAAAGAATTAAGACAGCAGATGTTAATTGAAAAAGCAATGAACTTTGTATATGATAACGCCAAGAGGGTTGACAAACCTGCAGAAGCTACAGAGAATACCGACAACCAGTAAATTTTATTACAAATACAAAAGCCACCGGGATTTGTTTCCGGGGGCTTTTTGACGAAAGAAGCAGGAAGCGATTAGAAAGTAGGTATTTATGGCAGTTGGACATCTTATTAAAAGTGTAGAAGACGGCAGCATCGCCTGGGAGATGGAATTGGAACCGGGGGATCGTCTTTTACGGATTAACGGCAAAAAAATATTGGATGTGTTTGATTATCATTATTACATCAAAGATACCTACCTTGAATTACTGGTGCTTAAGCCAAACGGAGAAGAGTGGGAATTAGAGATTGATAAAGAATACGATGAAGATCTGGGCATCGATTTTGAAGATGGCCTGATGGACGATTACAAGTCTTGCCATAACAAGTGTATTTTCTGTTTTATCGACCAGATGCCACCGGGGATGCGTGAAACACTTTATTTTAAAGATGATGATGCACGTCTTTCGTTTTTGCAGGGCAATTATATCACGCTAACGAATATGAAGCAGGAAGACCTGGATCGTATCATTAAATATCGTCTGGCGCCGGTTAATATTTCCGTGCATACGATGAATCCCGAACTTCGTTGCAAGATGCTTAATAACCGGTTTGCCGGAGAAGCGCTCGACAAAATCAGACAGCTTTACGATGCGAAGCTTACGATGAATAGTCAGATTGTACTTTGCAAAGGCTATAATGACGGAGAGGAACTGGATCGAAGCATAAGGGAACTGATGGAGATGTATCCGTATATGGAGAGCCTGTCCGTTGTTCCGGTCGGGCTTTCCAAGTATCGCGAAGGTCTTGCAAAGCTTGAAAAGTTTAGTAAAGAGGACGCCAAAAAAGTGCTTTCGCAGATACATGCCTGGCAGGAAAAGTCGCTTTCAGAGAATAAAAGCCGCTTTGTGTTTGCAAGTGATGAGTGGTATCTGACAGCGGAAGAGCCGATTCCTAAGGCGGATTATTATGAAGGGTACGGCCAGTTGGAAAATGGCGTAGGTATGATACGAAGCCTGTTGGATGAAGTGGAGGAAGAGGTAAAACGACTTGAGAAAATGACCATTACCTGTAACCGCAAAGTCACCATTGCAACCGGAGTGCTGATTGCACCGACCATGCAATCCATTGCGAAACAGATAGAAAGTGTGGTAGAAGGTCTTACAATTCAGGTGATTGCCATTCGGAATGACTTTTTTGGAGAAGATATTACGGTAGCCGGTCTTGTTACGGCTACGGATATTATGGCGCAGCTGGCGGATGTTGAGTTAGGAGAAAAGCTTCTTTTGCCGCAGGTTATGCTGCGAAACGGAGAGCGGGTTTTTCTGGATGATTACACAGTGGAGCAGGTAGAAACATCTTTACAAATTCCTGTTGGCATTGTACAATCTAACGGAAAGTCACTAGTAGAAATGATTACACAAAAGTGAGGTTATATAAATGAGTAAGCCAATTGTAGCGATTGTAGGCCGTCCAAATGTCGGAAAGTCTACTTTGTTCAATGCTCTGGCGGGCGAGAAAATCTCGATTGTTAAAGATTATCCCGGTGTTACCAGAGATCGAATTTATGCGGATGTTGACTGGTTAAATAAAAAGTTTACGATTGTGGATACCGGAGGTATTGAACCATCTACGAAGGATGCGATGCTTGCGCATATGAGAGAGCAGGCTGAGATTGCAATTGCAACTGCGGATGTAATTGTCTTCATTACAGATGTAAGAGACGGACTTTTGGATTCGGATTACGGTGTTGCCGATATGTTGCGCAAGTCCGGTAAGCCGGTTGTTTTAGTTGTAAATAAAGTAGACAACTTTGATAAGTATATGGCAGATGTATATGAGTTTTACAATCTGGGAATCGGTAATCCGATTCCAATTTCTGCTGCATCCATGTTAGGTCTTGGAGATATGCTGGATGAAGTAATGGAGCATTTCCCAAAAGGCGCATTTGAGGATGAGGAAGATGAAAGACCACGTATTGCCATTGTTGGTAAACCAAATGTAGGTAAGTCTTCTATAGTAAATAAGCTGGTGGGCGAGAACCGCGTGATTGTATCCGATGTAGCCGGTACGACGCGAGATGCGGTGGATACACCGGTAAAATATGACGGAAGAGAATATGTTCTGATTGATACCGCAGGATTACGTAGAAAAGCGCGTATTAAGGAAGAACTGGAGCGTTACAGTATCATTCGTACTGTTATGGCGGTAGAACGTGCAGACGTTGTTTTGATGGTCATTGACGCGACGGAAGGCGTAACCGAGCAGGATGCCAAGATTGCCGGTATTGCACACGAGCGCGGTAAAGGTGTTATTATTTGCGTAAACAAATGGGATGCAGTCGAAAAAGACAATAAAACAATGAATGATTTTACCAAGAAAGTTCGCGAAACACTTTCATATATGAGTTATGCGGATATTATGTTTATTTCTGCAAAGACCGGACAAAGACTGGTGAAACTCTATGAGAGAATTGATAATATCATTCAGTTCCAGAATCTTCGTGTACAGACCGGTGTCCTCAATGAAATCGTATCCGAAGCCGTGGCTATGCAGCAGCCACCTTCAGATAAGGGACGTCGCCTGAAGATTTTCTACGTAACACAGGTTTCCGTGAAGCCGCCAACGTTTGTTATCTTTGTAAATGATAAGGAATTGATGCATTTTTCTTATACGAGATACCTGGAGAATAAGATTCGCGAAGCTTTTGGTTTTATGGGTACACCGCTTAGATTTATTACGAGAGAGAGAAAAGATAAATAATACATTTGGGGAGAGAATACAATGTTAGTGAAAATTGGAGTATGCCTTTTAATCGGATATTTATTAGGATGTATTTCTTTTGGATATATTGTTGGCAAAATCAATCATATTGATATCAGGGAGAAAGGAAGCGGGAATGTAGGCGCTACGAATACCTTGCGTTCTCTAGGATGGAAGGCGGGACTGATTACCTTTTTGGGAGATGGACTCAAAGCAATCATCCCTTTGTTCGTAATGCGTTTTGCCTTTGCAGATCTGGCACCGGATTGGCGTTTATATGCGTTATATCTTGGTCTTGGAGTTGTACTGGGACATAACTTCCCGTTTTGGATGGGATTTCGCGGAGGAAAAGGAATCTCTGCAACCGCGGGTGTGATTCTTGCATTAAGCGATCCAAGACTTACGCTTACAGCATTGGTGTTATTCATTATTGTTGTTGCAACAACCCGTTATGTTTCGGTAGGTTCTTTGCTGGTGGTTTTATTTTTACCGCTGAATGTCTTTTTATTCTGGAAAGACAGCCCGTATTTTATACATATGATGATTGTGGCATGTGTGTTTACCGCATTGGGATACATTCGTCACATTCCAAATATTAAACGTTTGCTTTCCGGCACGGAGAACAAACTGGGACAGAAAAAAGAGAAATAGTGTCAAATTGCACTAACGTATAATCAGAAGGAGGTAATGACGTGAATGTAAGTTTACTTGGAGCTGGAAGCTGGGGTACCGCACTTGCGATTGTTCTCGCGAAAAACGGACATAATGTGAAGCTGTGGTCTGCACTTGAGGCTGAAATTAACATGTTAAAAGAGCACAGAGAGCACAAGGAGCGTTTGCCCGGTGTAATACTTCCGGATAATATTGAAATCGAAAGTGATTTGGAGACGGCGTGTACCAATCAGGAATTAATTGTATTTTCTGTTGCATCGCCATTTGTACGAAGCACTGCCAAACTTGCAAAGGAGTTTATCAAGGAAGGACAGAAAATTGTAAATGTAGCAAAAGGAATTGAGGAAGCTACGTTATTTACCTTGTCACAAGTGTTGGAGGATGAAATCCCACAGGCGGACATTGCAGTCCTTTCCGGACCAAGTCATGCGGAAGAGGTAAGCAAAGGAATACCGACCACCGTTGTAATTGGTGCCAAGTCCAAAGAAACGGCAGAATTTATTCAGGATACGTTTATGAATGAATTCTTCAGGGTATATACCAGTCCTGACATTGTCGGAATCGAGCTTGGTGCTGCGCTCAAAAACGTTATTGCACTGGCGGCAGGCGTAGTAGACGGATTGGGATATGGAGATAATACCAAGGCTGCACTTATGACACGTGGAATGCACGAAATCAATCAGCTTGGAGTTGCTATGGGTGGTAAACCGGAGACATTCTTTGGCTTATCCGGAATTGGAGATTTGATTGTTACCTGTACAAGTCTGCACAGCCGCAATCGTAATGCCGGATATCTGATTGGACAAGGCAAAACTGCAAAAGAAGCAATGGAAGAAGTAAAACAGGTAGTGGAGGGTGTGCATTGTGCAAAAGCGGCACTTGCCCTTGCTAAGAAATATAACGTAGATATGCCGATTGTAGAACAGGTGAATGAAGTTATTTTTAATGATAAGCCTGCCAAAGAGGCATTGTCTGTATTATTTAGCAGAGATAAGAAAAATGAGAATTCTACGTTAGCATGGTAATTTTTTTTGAATAGGAGTTGTTTATAATGACAAAAGTAGATATTATTTCAGGATTTTTGGGAGCAGGAAAAACTACACTTATTAAGAAATTAATTGAGGAAGTGTTCAAGGGACAGAAAATCGTTTTAATCGAGAATGAATTTGGTGAAATCGGTATTGACGGTGGTTTCCTGAAAGATGCCGGAATTAACATTACAGAAATGAATTCCGGATGTATTTGCTGTTCTTTGGTCGGAGATTTTGGAGAAGCTTTAAATGAAGTAATTGAGACCTATCATCCGGACAGAATCATCATTGAGCCATCCGGCGTTGGTAAGCTTTCTGATGTGATTACAGCAGTGCTTAATATCAAAGATAAAGACCAGATCACCATCAGCAGTCTGGTTGCAGTTTGTGATGCGACAAAGAGTAAAATGTATATGAAAAACTTTGGTGAGTTTTACAACAACCAGATTGAGTCTGCCAAGACAATTATTTTAAGTAGAACACAGAAGATGACAGATGACAAACTGGCTAAGAGTATGGAGCTTATCCGTGAACATAATAAAGATGCTGCCGTAATTACAACACCTTGGGATGAAATCACCGGAGCGCAGATTCTTGAAGCGATGGAGCGTAACAATCATTTAGAAGAAGAAATCATGCACGAGCACCATCATGAGCATGATCACGAGCATGATCACGATCATGATCACGAGCATGACGGTGAGTGCAGCTGTGGTCATCATCATGACCATGACCATGACCACGAACATGACCACGAACACCACGACCATGAGCATGACCACGAGCATCATCACGACCACGATGGCGAATGTAGTTGCGGCCATGACCATGACCACGACCATGACCACGAACATCACCATCATCATGACCATGACGGTGAGTGCAGCTGTGGACATCATCACGACCATGATGCAGATGAAGTGTTTGTTAACTGGGGTGTTGAGACGATTCGCAAATTCTCTAAGGCAGAATTGGAGGGTATCTTAGCTAAATTGGCAGTTGAAGAAGACAATCCTTACGGAATTATTCTGCGTGCAAAGGGTATTGTACAGTCTGACGGTGAAGGATGGTTACATTTCGATCTTACACCTGGTGAATATGAAGTACGTAACGGTTCTGCAGATTACACCGGACGTATTTGTGTCATCGGTTCTGAATTGAAAGAAGATGTATTGAAAGATTTATTTCAGATTTAGTAGTCAGGAAAAGAGGTACGTATGATTCGTAAAAGAGAGATACCGGTATATTTGTTTACCGGATTTTTGGAAAGTGGAAAAACTACGTTTATCAAAGAAACCCTTTTGGAAGGGGAGTTTGAGGATGGCGCCAGAACGCTGTATATTTCCTGTGAAGAAGGTATGGAAGAACTGGAACAGCCACTCCTTGATAAAAATAAAATCACCGCAGTAGAAGTGGAAGACGAAGACGATTTGAATACGATTGCCATGAAAAAATGGGAAGAAGAACACAGACCACAGAGAATTCTGATTGAATTTAACGGAACCTGGGATCTTGCTGATTTTATGGAAAACAAGCTTCCACCAAACTGGTTTGTGGTACAGGTTATTACCACGATTGACGCATCTACCTACGAAGTATATCTGGGTAATATGAAAATGATGATGTTAAATCAGTTTAAGGAAAGTGATCTGGTAGTATTTAATCGTTGCGAAGCGGATATTGACAGAGGAAAGTTTCGTAGAAGCGTAAAAGCCGTGAACCGTAAAGCGCAGATTATATATGAAAATGCGGATGGAACCGTGGATCAGAACTTTGAGGAGCAGATGCCGTTTGATACGACCGGTCCCGAAATCGAAATTGTTGAAGAGGATTTTGGACTCTGGTATATTCATGCGATGGATCATCCTGAGATTTATGAAGGAAAGTATGTCACCTTCAAAGGGATGTTCTATAAACCAAAGTCATCCAAACAGGATTTGTTTGTTCCGGGACGTTTTGCTATGACATGTTGCGCGGATGATATTGCATTTATCGGATTTGTCTGCCACGGCAAAGGGATTGAACAATTCCGCCAGAAAGACTGGGTGAAGGTGCGTGCACAGGTGCGCATCGAATATTGTAAGGATTACAAAGGAAAAGGACCTGTGCTTTATGCAGAAAGTGTGGAACCGGATGAACCTGCACAGGATGAACTTGTATATTTCACCTAATAAATCAAAGGAGAAACTATTTTGGAAGAGATTTATACACTGATTGAAAACAAAATAAAAGAAGCCGGTTACGCGGGCGTGGTGGATGGATTTGAAATCTATCAGGAGATTTCTGACCAGATCGAAGGAAAAGAAAACGGCTCGTATCTTTTTATGGTGAAAAAGACGGATACCTGTTTCTTTGAATACAAAATAGATGTTTTTGACGAAGAGTTTAATTTGTCGTATATTGATATACATGAGGGAGAAAAGGTACTTCGTGTTGATTTTGACGAATAGCAATCATTTATGTGACATTGTAACCTGCTATACTCATATCATAAAGAAATAGCGATGAGGAGTATAATTATGAAGAATTTAAAAATAGTTTCCTATAAAACAGCAATTATCCCTTCTAAGATGATTGCTGTCTTTATTTGCAGCCTGTTGATTGGCGCTTTTGGATTGGCAGGACTTAACGCAAAGGCGGCACAAAATAATATTGGATCAGACCCTAAGGAAGAGAACAGTTTCCGTTATAAAGACGGAGAACGTATTGAAGATGAGATGCTGATAGAAGAGGATGGTTTATCTATCCGCTATAAGCCAAAGAAAGCGAATGCCAACGCATGGAAACTGGTAGACGGACAGTATTTGAGCAGCAATGGGAAACCGATTCCCGGAGCAATCGCAAAAGGTGTTGACGTCAGTTACCACAACGGAACAATTGACTGGGAGAAAGTAAAAGCAGACGGAATTGATTTTGCAATTATACGTTGCGGCTATGGAATGGACCAGACGGATCAGGACGATAAGCAATGGGTGAATAATGCAAAGAAGTGCAGCGAACTTGGAATTCCGTTCGGCGTATATCTGTATTCCTATGCGAACACTTCCGAAAAAGCATTGAGTGAAGCAGAACATGTTTTACGCCTTGTAAAAGGGTATAAACTTTCCATGCCAATCTATTATGATCTGGAAGATACGATTGTTGAAAAAGCCGGAACTGCACAGATTCTTGAAAATACGAAAATTTTTACACAAAAACTGGAGAGTGCCGGTTATACCGTTGGAATCTATGCCAATCTGTATTGGTTCAATACTTTCCTGACGGATGCCTATTATGATAAATATGAAAAATGGGTGGCACAGTATAATACCACCTGTAACTACACAAAACCGTACTATATCTGGCAATCCACAAGTGAAGGAACGGTAAGCGGTATCGGAAGCAAAAGCGTAGACCTAAACTTTATGTTAAATACGGCACCGGTATCGGCAAAAATTACAGGTATCAGACAGACAGAGAATGGAAATGAAGTTACATTTATTCCGGGGATCGGAGCGACCTCTTATGATTTGTATCGTATGAATTCTGCCAATGTTTCTACGTATATAGCCAGCAAAGGTATCAACGAGAAAAAAGAATTCCTTGATACTACCGTTAAAAGCCTGAGTGGATATCGCTATTATATTGTAACGAAACGTGACTTCAAATCGCAAAAAGGCAGTGTGAAGACAGATGCCATCAAACCACTTGCAAAGACCTCGATTTCAGTAGCATATAACACGTACAATTCACTGAAAATCACCTGGAAGAAAATCAGTGGCGCCAATGGATATAAACTGTATCGAAAGAGCGGTACTACGTATAAATTAATTAAAACCTTAAGTGGCGAGACAAACTGTAGTTATATTGATACAAAACTCACCTGCGGCAAAACGTATAATTATATTGTGCGTGCATATCAGACGCTAGGTGGTGTAAAGATACTTGGTAATGCAAGTATAAAAGGGAAAGATGCAACACCAAAACCGCCAAAGCCGGAGAAACTGACACTAAAGAATTCCGGACACTATATTAAAGTAAAATGGTCTAAAGTAAAGGGCTGCCATGGTTATCTGATTTACCGAAGAACAGGGACAAAGGGAAGTTTTACACGCATTAAGACAATCAGCAAATCCACAACACTTTCCTTTACCGACAAAACTGTAAAGAAGAAGAAAACGTATTACTATAAAGTCCGAGGCTACCGTACGGTTTCCGGCAAAAAAGTATACGGAGCTTATTCAAAAGCCTACAAACTCAAAGCCAAATAACAGTGAATAATATTTAACCCCCTTTCATATATTGAAATAGATATGGAAGGGGGATTTTTTCGTGAATCAGGAGACAAAGTTTAATCTGTATAGAGACATTCAAAACAGAACAAATGGAGAAATCTATCTGGGAGTTGTAGGACCGGTAAGAACGGGTAAATCTACCTTTATCAAGCGTTTTATGAATCTTATGGTAATTCCGAATATAGAAAATGATGCTGACAAGGAAAGAGCGATTGATGAATTGCCACAATCCGCCGGTGGAACGGTGATTATGACCACAGAACCCAAATTTATACCTAAGGAAGCGGTTGAAATAAATGTGGGAGTACCAATCCGGGTGCGTCTCATTGACTGCGTTGGATTCGTTGTGGAGGGTGCCGGTGGGGTTATGGAGGCAGAACAGGAACGCATGGTGAAAACGCCTTGGTCAAGTGAGGAAATGCCTTTTAGCAAAGCAGCAAGCATTGGAACGAAAAAAGTCATCAAAGACCATTCTACAATCGGAATTGTACTTACGTGTGACGGCAGCTTCGGCGAAATTCCGCGAAATTCCTACGTTGCGGCGGAAGAAGAAATTATAAAGGATATGGAGCGTATTCAAAAGCCGTTCGTTGTAGTGCTAAATACGATGAAACCGCTATCGGATGATGCAGCGCTTTTGGCAAAATCGCTACGGGAAAAGTATCAGGTGCCGGTTATTCCTGTAAACTGTGAGCAGTTAAGAGAGGAAGATGTTTTGCACATATTGAAAGAAGCACTGTCAATTTTTCCGGTACAAAAGCTAAATTTTTACCTGCCAAACTGGGTGGAAATCCTGAGTGATTCTCATCCGATCAAAGAAAAAATAATGCATTTGATTCGGCTGCTTGTGAAAGATGTAGACAAAATGAAAGACTTAAATACAGGGCTTTTGCAACGCGTAAAAGAAGAGATGGCAGAACCGGCATTTGACGTTTCCATTGACGCGATAAAAATGGAAAGCGGGGAAGCTGACCTTAAGATCGGACTCCCGAATGATATTTACTATGAGGTGCTGAGTGAACTTAGCGGAGTTGATATAGGTGGTGAGTATCAGTTAATACAGACACTTCGCGAACTCGTATTACATAAAAAAGAATTTGAAAAAATGGAGGATGCATATGAGCAGGTGCGTTATTCCGGATATGGTGTGATTTCGCCGGGGGCGAAAGAAATTCAAATTGAGGAACCGGAGCTGATTCATCACGGCAATAAATATGGTGTAAAAATCAAGGCGTCTGCACCGTCCATTCATATGATTAATGCAAATATCGAAACCGAGATTGCACCGATTGTCGGCAACAGGGAACAGGCGGAAGAACTGGTACGCTACATGGAAGAAAATGCGAAAGATTTGCCGGAGGGAATCTGGAATACGAATATTTTTGGAAAAACCGTCGGTCAGATGGTAGAGGAAGGGATTCGAAGTAAAATTGTAAAACTATCCGAGGAAAGTAGAATTAAACTTCAGGAAACACTTCGTAAAGTGGTGAACGACTCTAATGGAGGAGTTATATTTATCATTATTTAAAAAAATGTGGAATTACAAACGGAGATAATTCATAAATATGCGAAATTAGTGTATAGTTTTATTGTTTTTTTACAAATACAACAAAAAAATGTAGTGTTATAATCAGAAAGAATGAAAAATGGAGGGTGAACAAATGAAAAACAAAAACTTGAAACACACTTTTTCACGTGCAGTCAGCATTGTGTTAAGTCTGGCAGTGTTAACCACGTCAGGTGCAGTGCAAAGTGCAGTTGGAAAGGCAGACACAACGGCGAAGGAGCCGGTAATTTACTACGATTTCCATGAGGAAAGCGGTAGTGTGATTCACAATGTGGGGACAGCAGGAGAAACGTTTGGGGCAACAATCAATGATGCCAAAAACGTAACTTGGACGAACGAGGCTGTCAAAGGCAGAGGGGCAGCATTACATAACGGAGGGTACTTTACCGTTAATCAGAATGCGCCACTCAAAAATCTTACAGATTTTACTCTATCTATGTGGGTAAATCTTGAGAAACAGAGTAACTGGCAGACTATATGCACCTTTGGAAGAGGACAGGATGCATATTTGATTGTCACACCGCAAAGAGGCAGCGATGAAAACGGAGTTTCTGTCGTTATGAGTACGAATGGTAATCGTAACGGCGCAGAACAGCGCATTTCCTATACGCAACAGAAAGAAAAACTGTCATGTAATACATGGCATTATATCGCATTTACTTTGAACAAAAATGTCGGTACTTTGTATGTAGACGGGGAAGCGGTAGCAACAAAAGATGACTTTACCATCAATCCGTCTATGCTTGGGGATACGACAGACAACTACATCGGTAAATCTACATATCCGGATCCGAATCTGGAAGGTGGTATCGATGAATTCAAAATTTATGACTACGCCCTGAGTGCAGAGCAGATTAATACCGAGGCAAAAATAATGGCAGATAGCTGGATTACAGAGGATATGAACAGTATCAAATTAAATGACAGCTACGAAACAGACCAGACTGTGTGGGACTCTTTTGCCCTTCCTTTTGCGGCTAAAAATGGCAGTACGATTCAGTGGTCCGTAAATGATAAAAACTACGAAGAACCGGTATATACCGTTATAAGAGGAAAAGCAGGAGAAGCAGATCAGAAAGTAACACTGAAAGCCGATTTTTCGAAACTTGGCATTCATAAAACCAAAGAGTATCATCTGACCATTCCAAGCATTGATAAAGGGGCACAGGATAAGGATATTTTTGCAATCGGCGTTGGCAATCCGACAGTGCCGGCATACCTTGCAGATACAACCGTATATTATGATGAACAGACAGAACGGTTTATGGCGTTTGGTACAAACGACGGAAATGGTGCTGCAAATGTATATCCAACGCAGATGTGGTATTCTACAGACTGCAAAAACTGGCATAACACACTGGTTGATTTTCCAAACGGCTGGGCAGGTGCGCTTTCCGATGCCGGACTTGGAAGTATCGACGATGCCGTATGGGCACCAAGTTTTGTTTATAATCCGGATACGCAGTATTATTATCTGTCGTACAGTTTGCATATGAAAACCTTTGTTGCAAAAGTTTCGCTGGAAGACATGAAGAAGTTTATGAATGGAACAATTGATTGTATTCCATGGAGTGATGCGAACGGATATATGTCCAATCAGATGCTTGTTCCGGAATATGACGCTCAGTTGTTTATTGACGAAGACGCGGAAGGTCATCATACGATGTATCTTTGCTACAGCGTATACAACGGTTCCAAAGGCGGATACGATCTCGACCTCGTAAAATTCAAAGCAGATGCAACGACAGGAAATCTTTCCGTAGACAATTCGGATCCGGAACATTTTGAAAGAACATATGACGGTAATTATACGAGATTTAGCGGAGCGTACAGATACCATACCTTTGGGGGACTTCGCAACGAATTTGAAGGATCATTTATTTATAAAGACAAAACAACAGGATTTTACTATCTGATGTGGTCCGTTGATGCGAGCGAGACATACAACGTTCGATATGCGGTTTCCAAGGATGGAATCACAGGACAGTACAAGGAAATGAACCATTCTTTTGATGAACCGATCCTTTCCACCAATGCAACATCCAATATTTTAGGACCGGGACATCATTCCGTGTTTGATTATAAGGGACAGGCTTATATTGCATATCACAGACAGCATTATCCGTTCGTAGACAGCAAAAGACAGACCTGTATTAATAAGATGGATTTTGTAACGGATGTGAATGCCAAAGATTATGGTGCCATCAAAAAAGTAATTCCTACCAACGAAGGTGTTGATATGGGAATTACAAATGAAAAGGCGGGTATGACAAACCTTGCTGTCGGCAAACAGACAAGAACTTCTTCTGTAAGAGGTTATGACATCAATGGAATGCATATTCCAAACTGTAACTCTACCGACATTTCCTTTGCGTTTGCAGGAAATTATGCAGTAGATGAAAACAACGCAACTCACTGGGATGCAGGTGTTGGAGTATCCAGACCATGGATAATTGTCGATTTGGGATACGATTGCAATATTGATTCCATCGAGACAACGTTTGAGTTTACAAGCAGAACTTACAAATACACCTATGAATATCTGGAGGAGAGTAAGGCAAAAGATCTGGATCATGCGAGCCTTTCCAAAGAATGGACAACTTATGTGGACAAAAAAGAAGACGGAGCACCAATGTCTCCGGTTGTAGATAAGAAAACCTCCGGCGCAAAAGCCCGTTATGTAAAACTCACAATTGAGGAAGCAGTCGGACTTCCAAGAACCGCTTGCGATAAAGATGCAGCGAATGCGACAAATGGAATCAGTGTTCTTGAGATGAAAGTTTACGGAACACCGTCTTTAAAGGAGGCAAATGATTTAAACCGAACGCTGGAGGCAGAGTCTTACTGGGAGAACTATGGTCTTGTAACTAGCTGTGATGAAAATGGCGCATTTGGAATGAAAGCAGAAAAAAATAACAGCTTCTTGAAAATTGAAGGAGTAAATCTTTCGGACGGTAGCGATCAGGTAACGTTAAAAACACTGAATGATGCAAATTCTACAGGTATAGTTGAATTGTATCTGGATAGCTTGAGCAATACTCCGATTGCAACGTTTGAAATTACAAAAGAGACATATAATGCAACAAGCGGTTTGTTAACGCAGAAGCTTAACAAAGCTGTGGCAAATGGAAAACATGACTTATATGTTTTGTTTAAGGATAATGCGACTTCTAAGGTTTCTTTAGGATTGAACTGGATTAAGTTTGGAGAAATCAAACCGGATACGGCAGTGCTTTATTCTTTGCTTTCGCAGGGAGACAACTTAAGTGGAAGATATCAGGAGTCTACTTTAAAAAGAGTAGAAGCACAGATGCAGGCTGCAAGAAAACTGCTGGAGTCAAACAATTATACACAAAAACAGATTGACTCTACAACAGTAGCCTTAAGAGAAGCACTCAAAGGATTACATAAAGTGGGTATTCGCGCCGATTATTATACACTGGATAATCATGGTGGCAATAGAGAAGATTTATACGACGGTGAACTGGAAGATGGCAATTTTGTAAAAACAGCAACTGATGAGGACATCAATCATTCCAGCATGGAAACATTACTTGGTTTGAATGCGGGGACTTCTGATTTTGCCGGCGTCAGATGGACCGGTTGTATCGTCCCTAAAGAAAGTGGAGACTACACGTTTGAAACCTATTCCGATAATGGAATTCGTGTTTATCTTGATCAAAACGGTGATGGCAAAATAGAGGATAAAGAAAATATCATCGACTGGTGGAGCTGTGGATGGGAAGAGAATCATTCTTCAGAAGCGATAGCGTTAGAAGCAGGAAAGTCTTACAGCTTTATGGTGGAATATATTGAACTTTCCGGCGGTTCCATTGCTAAACTTTCCTGGAAACGGGACAATGGTTCTATGGAACCGGTGCCGGCAGATGTATTATTTATGCCAAAGGTAGATTATACACAGGCGGATACATTATTAAAGCAGTGTCAGACAATCAAAGCTTCGGATTACACCAAAGAATCCTATGCAGCCTTTGAAGAAAAATTAATGCAATTAAAAGAGTATCGCAGTGATACACAGCTGTTGGCAGAAGATTTGCAAAAGGTTGTTACGGCAACACAGGAAGCAATGAAAGCACTTGTAAAGGATACAACCAAAGTGACGAATCCGAGTCCTTCCCCGGTAAAAACGGATAATCTGCCAAAATTAAAAGAGAAGTTCGTAACCGGAGGGATTCAGTACGCCGTTACAAAGGCACATAAAACAAAAGGCAGTGTTTGTGTTGTGGCTATGAAGACAAAAACGAAGAAAACAGTTACGATTCCGGATACCGTAAAATACAAAGGCTATCGTTTCAAAGTAACCGCAATAAAAGCAAAAGCATTTAACAAATGCAGTAAGACAAAGACCATTACGGTTAAAGCAAAAGGGATTACAAAAGTAGAAAAAAATGCATTTAAAGGAACAAACAAAAAAGCGACACTTAAACTGCCTAAGAGCTGCAAAAAGAAATACGGTAAACTTTTCAAAGGAAAAGGCTGTAAGAAGATAAAATGGTATTAATGCAGAGTGAAAATGAGTTAAAAATGTGTAAATTTCATTAAAAATAATATGCCTCCTTGACAAATAAAACGGTTGTGTTATACTCTTATCGATGTAATATTTTTGTAACATTTATATTAGTAAATTAGAGACGTGATTTTAATTGGAGGTTATATATGAAAAGAATCATTATCAACGGGTTACTTGTTGCAATGATTGGAACAACAGCGGTTTTTGGTGGTTTTACAACTGCCGGTGCTGAGACAACAGCTTTTAGTTCACATGCAATAGCAGGAATCTCTGCAAGTTTGGATTCCTATGCCAGTGCAAATAAAGATTTGGATACAACAGTAGAATCCGGACTTGTACCGGAGGAATTTAAATTAAACCTCGTATACGACAGATTAGGTATTGCACAGGTTGATAATTACCTGAATATCCGTAAGAAACCGGATGAAGAAGGCAAGGTTGTAGGTAAGCTTACAAAGAATGCCGGATGTAATGTATACAAGATTAAGGATGGTTGGGCTAAGATTATTTCCGGCGGAATCAAAGGCTGGGTAAAAGAAGAATATCTTGTAACCGACGCGGATGCAGAAGAGTACGCTAAGAAGGTAGCAAAGAAAGTTGCTACGGTTACTACAGATACTTTGAAGGTAAGAGCACTTCCTTCTACGGAATCTAAGGTATATACTTTAGTTCCTGCGGACGAGGAGCTGGTTGTTGTAAAAGAAGATCTTACACAAAACTATGTAGAGCGTTTCTATAAGAAACACAAAGATGATAAAGATTATCTGCTGGAAGACAGCAATGCGAAACTTACTTATGAAGATTTGAAAGACTGGATCTGCGTCAAAATCGACAGTGAAAGAGCTTTCGTTAAAAAAGAATTTGTAGATATTTCTTATAAGCTTTCCAGAGCATCCAAGTTCTCTGAAAAAGAACTTGCAGAGGCACAGATGAGTTCTGTACGTTCCCAGATGGTATCTTATGCATATCAGTTCTTAGGTAACAGATATGTTTACGGTGGTACAAGTCTTACGAACGGTACCGACTGCTCCGGATTTACAATGAGAATTTATGAGCATTTTGGATACGGTATCCCAAGAACTTCATCTGAACAGGCAGCGGCTTCTTCTCGTATCAGTTATGATCAGGTAAAACCGGGTGACTTGTTCTTCTATGGACATGGTAGTAGTGTAAGCCACGTTGCAATGTACATTGGAGACGGAATGGTTATTCACGCAAGTAACGAAGCGACCGGTATTAAAGTGTCGAACGCTTACTACAGATCACCAATCAAGATTGGTAGATTTATTTACGATTAATTTGGTTGGCACCAAAGCAAATAACTTTTGTTAATGCTTTGGTGCTGATTTTTTTGCATTCTTAATCCAAGGGAAGCGACTTCGTTTATCTTGTTTTAAAAGGATATTTAGGGTATAATTCACGTTGGGTATTTGCGTTTGAGTGATGTTACGAATTACCCGAGCGGATTACAGGAAAGGTTTTATTTATTGAAATGAGAAAAAAGAGGCTGGATAATTTAAAACAGTACTGGGGAGTACCATCAAAGGAAGTATATTCCAAAGAACAGTTCTCAAAAATAGAAAAGTATTTTGTTTCAAAACACAAGGATGATTATTCGTTAGACCAGGTGACCTGGGATGATCTGGATATGGACAGCATTTTTTCATTGTTGAATCATACAAGCAGTTCAATCGGTGAGGAGTATTTGTATGATGTTTTGCATCGACAAATGGTAGGACAGGGAGAGCTTGATCAAAGAGAGCAATTGATTCTTTTGTTCGAATCGGAGGAAGATATCCGTTATCAGACAATGGGTGCGCTTAGAAGGATGGGAAAGACAAAGAAGATTTCCATTTTCGAATACATTATGAAAAGTCAGGAGAGACTCCATTTGAATCCAAAACTGGATTTGTTTTGTGGAGTAGGCTTTTTGGGTTCGTTTATAAGCCTGTTCCAAAGCTTTGGCAGCTACAAATGGAAACTTCCGTTGTTTGTATTTTTTGTGGCTTTTAACATTATCAGTTATTATCGCAAGAAAGCGAAAGTGTTTGATTATATGTACATCTACGCATATATTTTGCGTATGATGGACGCCGGTAAAAGCATTTTAAAACTGGAGCATGAAATCCTTGCACCGTATCAGCAACGCATAAAGAGTGCATTAAAGGGATTGGGCAAATTTCAAAGAGGCTCCTTTTTAGTACAGGCAGGTAATTTTTCCGGAGATCCCCTTGATATTTTTATGGATTATCTGCGTATGTTGTTACACTTCGATTTGTTAAAACTGGTTTCGATGGGGAGAGAAATCGGACGACATCAATACGAACTGGTTGTATTGTATGAGGAACTCGGCAAACTGGATGCAATGATTTCTGTTGCGGGTTTTCGTGAATACTTAAAGGGTGACTATTCGATTCCGGTATTTTTAGAACAGAAAAATCCGTTTTTGGCGATGGAAGAATTGTATCATCCGTTGATTTTGCATCCTGTGAAAAACTCTATTGTTTTGCAGGGAGATATTATGTTGACGGGAAGCAATGCTTCCGGCAAGTCCACTTTTTTAAAGGCAGTTGCAATCAATGCAATTCTGGCGCAGACAATTAATACCGCGCTTGCCAAAAAATACGAAGGTGTATTTTTTAAAACGGTTTCATCTATGTCAATCCGGGATAATATATTATATCGGGAGAGTTATTATGTGGCTGAGATTAAAAATCTCAAACGTATCCTGGACGGATTCACCAAGGAAGTACCAACGCTTTGCTTTATTGATGAGGTTTTGCGTGGTACCAATACGATTGAGAGAATATCTGCTGCCAGCGAGATATTAAAAAAAATCAGCACATCTAATGCAGTTTGTCTGGTTGCCACACATGATGGGGAATTAACAAAACTGTGCGAGGATTATTATACGAATTATCATTTTAGTGAAAAAATTGAGGAAGGCGATGTCGTGTTTGATTATTGTCTGAAGCCGGGAGTGGCGACTTCGAGCAATGCGATACGTCTGTTAGAAGCATTTGGCTTTGACTCTGATATTATAGAAGCTGCAAAAGCGCGAATGGAAATGCTTTTGCATGGAGGATGAATATGAAAGTTGAAATTTATACAGATGGTGCGGCGAGAGGAAATCCGGATGGACCGGGTGGATATGGAGTCGTACTGAATTATACCGATTCCAAAGGTAATCTGCATGAAAGGGAGTATTCGCAAGGATACGTTAAAACGACCAACAATCGTATGGAACTGATGGCGGTTATTGTTGGTCTGGAGGCGTTAAATAAGCCTTGCGATGTGGATTTGTATTCCGATTCACAATATGTTGTGAAGGCGTTCAATGACAATTGGATTGCGGGTTGGATAAAAAAAGGGTGGAAACGTTCCAAAAATGAACCGGTGAAAAACGTAGATTTGTGGAAACGACTATTAAAAGCGATGGAACCGCATAACGTTAATTTTATCTGGGTGAAGGGGCATGCAGGACACGTGCAAAATGAGAGATGCGATGAACTGGCGACAACTGCTGCCGACGGAACGGACTTAATTGATGATGTAATAACGGAATAGATGAGGGGAATATGAGTACGAACATAACGATGAATGACAGTATAGATTTTGAAAAACTGACTCCTATGATGCAAAAGTATCTGGAGACGAAAAATGAATACAAAGACTGCATTTTGTTTTACCGTTTGGGTGATTTTTATGAAATGTTTTTTGATGATGCATTGTGTGCTTCCAAAGAATTAGAAATCACGCTTACCGGAAAAGCATGTGGTCTCGAGGAAAGAGCGCCTATGTGTGGCGTTCCTTTTCATGCGGCGGAAGGGTATCTGAATAAGCTTGTTAGCAAGGGATACAAAGTTGCAATTTGTGAGCAGGTGGAAGATCCTAAACTTGCAAAAGGATTGGTAAAAAGGGAAGTAATTCGTATTGTTACTCCCGGAACAAATGTAAATACACAGGCACTGGATGCTTCGAAAAACAATTATTTGATGAGTATTGTGTATACGACGAATGCATATGGGTTATCCGTAGTAGATATTTCTACCGGTAAATTTCTTGTTACCGAAGTCGATAGTAAGCGTAAACTTATCGATGAAATCAATAAGTTTATGCCATCGGAGATTATTTGTAATGAGTCATTTTTTGTTTCCGGTGTAGATATTGATGATATCCGTAATCGTTTGAATATATCCGTTTCCGCGCTGGAACCGTGGTATTATGACGACAGTCTTTGTGAGAGGGCGCTGCTTAATCATTTTGAAGTAGGGGTATTGGATGGAATTGGCCTTAGAGATTATTCGGTTGGTAGAATTGCGGCAGGTTCTATTTTACAGTACCTTGCTAAGACCCAGAAAATCAATCTGATTCATTTGACGGGCATTACACCGTATGCAAGCAATGATTATATGATGCTCGACAGCGCAACCAGACGCAATCTTGAGTTGGTGGAAACGCTTCGGGAAAAACAAAAGAGAGGGTCTTTACTTTGGATTCTTGATAAGACCAAGACGGCAATGGGAGCCAGACTTTTAAGAAGCTATGTGGAACAGCCTCTCAAGAAAAAAATTGAGATTGAGCGACGTCTGGATGCAATTGAGGAACTCAATGCCAATATGATTACGCGCGAAGAACTGCGGGAATATCTGAACCCGGTGTATGATTTGGAGCGATTAATCAGTAAAGTAAGTTATCAGAGTGCGAATCCAAGGGATTTGATTGCGTTCAAAACCTCTTTAGAAATGCTTCCATCCATTAAATTTTTGCTGAAGCATTTTCAATCACCACTGCTTCATGAATTGTACGAGAAACTCGACCCACTGCAGGATATATTTACCCTGATTTCTGAGGCGATTATTGACGAACCTCCAATTAGTATGCGGGAAGGCGGAATCATCAAGGAGGGATACTTTGAAGAAGTGGATACCCTTCGAAAAGCCAAGACAGAAGGAAAAGACTGGCTTGCGCAACTTGAAGAACGTGAGCGTGAAGCTACCGGTATCAAGAACTTGAAAGTCAAATACAACAAAGTGTTTGGATATTATCTGGAGGTTACGAATTCCTATAAAGACCTGGTGCCAATGGAATGGGCGAGAAAACAGACTTTGACGAATGCGGAACGATATACGACGGATGAACTTAAAAAGTTGGAAGATACCATTCTTGGTGCAGAAGATAAGTTATACAACCTGGAATATAATCTGTTCGCGCAGGTGAGGGAGACGATTGCAGAAGAAATCCTGCGCATCCAGCAGACAGCCAAGGTAATTGCGCAGTTGGATGTATTTGCTTCACTTGCCGTTGTGGCAGATAAAAATAATTACGTTCGTCCCGGAATTAATGAAGAGGGCGTGATTAACATTAAAAACGGACGACATCCGGTCGTAGAAAAAATGATTAGTAATGATATGTTTGTTGCAAACGATACATATCTGGACAATCAGGACAAGCGAATTTCTATTATTACAGGACCGAACATGGCAGGAAAGTCAACGTATATGAGGCAGACCGCCCTGATTGTACTGATGGCACAGCTGGGTTCCTATGTACCTGCGGATAAAGCAGACATCGGAATCGTAGATCGCATATTTACAAGGGTTGGCGCATCGGATGATTTGGCAAGCGGACAAAGTACTTTTATGGTTGAGATGACTGAGGTTGCTAATATTTTGCGAAATGCCACGAAAAACAGTTTGTTGATTCTGGATGAGATTGGACGCGGAACGAGTACTTACGATGGATTGAGCATTGCATGGGCAGTGGTGGAACATATCAGCAATCCGGATATTCTGGGTGCCAAAACACTGTTTGCGACGCATTATCATGAACTTACGGAACTGGAAGGAAAACTTGGCAGTGTAAACAATTATTGTATTGCGGTAAAAGAACAGGGTGACGATATTATTTTCCTGAGAAAAATAATCAAGGGCGGCGCAGATAAGAGTTACGGAATTCAGGTGGCAAAGCTTGCCGGTGTTCCGGACAGCATATTAAAGCGTGCGAAAGAAATAGTAGAACAGTTATCGGAAAATGATATTGCGGAAAAAACAAAAGCTATTCTGGAAGAAGAGAAACATACGGAGCAGGAGGATGAGCAGGTAGGGTTCCAGATGTCTATTTTCGACACGATCAGCAGCACAAGTTCTGCGGAAGATATAGTGTTAGAGTTACGAGAGTTAGATATTACCAATATGACGCCGTTAGACGCGTTAAATAAGCTCTACAAGATTCAAAAGAAGGTAAGAGAGCGCTGGTAAAGAAAAGGAGGTTATTATGGGCATTGCAATTCTGGACGATGCAACCATTAATCAAATAGCCGCAGGGGAAGTGGTAGAGCGTCCGGCATCTGTCGTAAAGGAACTGGTAGAAAATGCGATTGATGCCGGAGCAACCGCAATCACCGTTGAAATAAAGGAAGGTGGCGTGGCACTGATTCGTATTACGGATAACGGACAGGGAATCTCAAAAGAGGAGGTTCCTATCGCATTTTTACGTCATGCAACCAGCAAGATTCGTGAAGTAACCGATTTGTTTACAACGGACAGCTTTGGGTTTCGAGGTGAGGCGCTTGCAAGCATTGCCTCCGTTTCACAGGTAGAACTTATAACCAAAACGAAAGATAAACTTACGGGTACCAGATACATCATCGAAGGTGGTGTAGAAAAAGAAATCGAAGAAATCGGATGCCCGGACGGAACTACCTTTTTGATGCGGAATCTGTTTTTTAATACGCCGGCCAGAAAGAAATTTTTGAAGTCATCAACAACAGAAGGCAGCTATGTCAGTGCTTTGATTGAAAGAATTGCTATTTCCAATCCGAATGTTTCCTTTAAATTTATACTAAACGGGCAAATAAAACTGCAAACTGCAGGAAACGGTAATATTAAAGATATTATTTATCAGGTATACGGAAGGGATGTGACGAATGAAATCATCCCGGTAGATTTTGAAAAGGACGGTATTTCTTTGCGGGGGTTCATCGGTAAACCCGTAATTTCCAGAGGAAACCGTAATTATATGAATTATTATGTGAATGGACGTTATGTGAAAAATTCGGTGGTAAACCAGGCAATAGAAGAAGCATATCGTCCATATATGATGTTACACCGTTATCCGTTTACGGCACTTATGATAGAGGTGGATAAAAAAGAGGTGGACGTCAATGTGCATCCGGCAAAACAGGAAGTGCGTTTTCACAATCGTCAGGAAGTTTTTGACGGAATCTATCATTGTATTAAGGACGTGTTGGCTCAGAAAGATATGTTTGTACATAGTACATTTCACAGTGCAAAGCCGGACAGTATTAAGGCAGAGACGGCGAAAGTGATGACAGAAAATAAGGACATAGAAAACGCTACAGGTAAAGAAGTTGAGCCGGTATCTCATATAATTCCGGAACCGTTTGAGGTTCATCGACGGGAAGAGGTGTTGAAGGAAGAAACGGTTTTTGAAGTAGAAGAAAAACCGGTGCAGATGCAGTTATTTGAAAAAGACGGGTGGCTGAAAAAAGAAACGATAAAGAGTCAAAAGATTATCGGACAGGTTTTCTCAACCTACTGGATTGTTGAATTTGAAGGTCAGATGTATATTATTGACCAGCATGCGGCGCACGAAAAAGTGTTATATGAAAAAACGATGAAGCTTTTAAAAGAACAAAAAACAGCGTCGCAGTTACTCGAACCGCCGATGATTCTGACGTTAAATTTACAGGAGGAACAGGCGTTAAATGCAAATCTTGGCTACCTCGAAAAACTTGGATTTGAAATTGATCCGTTTGGGGGAAAAGAATATGCAATTCGTGGCGTTCCTGCTAATCTGACTAACGTGGGCGAAAAAGAATTGTTCATGGAGCTTTTGGATGATCTGGTTTCCATGGATACCAAAAGGGATCCCGAAATCCTATTGGACAGAGTTGCAACGATGTCTTGTAAAGCTGCGGTAAAAGGCAATAATAACTTAAGTTATCAGGAAGCAGAGGAACTGATCCGGCAGTTGTTATCACTTGAAAATCCATTCCATTGCCCACATGGAAGACCAACGATTATTACGATGAGTAAATACGAGCTCGACCGCAAGTTTAAAAGAATATTATAAAGGCAGGTAATCGTGTGAAAAAACCACTTATTATTTTGACAGGTCCAACGGCTGTCGGCAAAAGTAAACTTTCGATTTCTCTTGCAAAAGCAGTCGGGGGACAGATTATATCTGCAGATTCCATGCAGGTGTATGAAAAAATGGATATCGGAACCGCGAAAATCACACCCAAAGAGATGGATGGTGTGAAACATCATTTGATTGATATTATGTCTCCAAAAGAAGAATTTAACGTCGCACTGTTTCAGAAATTTGCATATCAGGCGATGGAAACGATTTATGCAGAGGGGGATATTCCGATTATTGTCGGTGGCACCGGGTTTTACATTCAGGCGGTGTTATACGACATTTCATTTAATGAAGGAGAAGAAGAACGCCCGGTTCGGCACAGGCTTGAGGAAGAGGCAAAGCAGCTTGGAAAAGAGGCTTTGTGGAAACGGCTATTGGAGGTGGACGAGGCTTCGGCAAATGCCATACATCCAAACAACATAAAACGTGTCATTCGTGCACTGGAGTTTTACGAGCTGACCGGCGAGAAATTTTCTTTGCATAATGAAAATGAACGACAGAAAGAATCCCCGTATGCATTCAAATATTTCGTATTGAGCGACGAGAGAAGTAAGCTCTATCAAAGGATTGAACAGCGAGTGGATTTGATGGTTGAGCAAGGGCTTGTAGAGGAAGTGCGTAAACTCAAAGAGATGGGGTGTACGAAAGATATGGTTTCCATGCAGGGACTTGGTTACAAGGAAATACTTGCGTATCTGGATGGTGATTGTTCACTTGAGGACGCAATCTATAAGATTAAACTGGAAACCCGCCATTTTGCCAAAAGACAGCTTACGTGGTTTCGACGCGAAAAGACGGTAGAATGGATAGATAAGAGTCAATATGATTCTGAAGAAGATATTCTGAAAGATATGATGCAACAATTACGTAAAGAAGGTATCGTTTCGTAAGAATATTAATACACAGAAAATAACGATGTAAGGAAGTTAGAGTTATGGAACAGTTAGAAAATTTATATGAGAAAACCGGCATTTCCAAAGAGGTACTTGATTTTAGTAAGAAAATTTTAAGAGATTTAGAAGAAAGATTTGAAGAAGCGGATAAAGTAGCTGAGTATAATCAGTTAAAGGTGATTGCAGCCATGCAGAAAAACCGCGTGAGTGATATTCACTTTGCGGCAACAACCGGATATGGCTATAATGACCTGGGAAGAGAAACACTTGAAGCGGTCTATGCTGATGCTTTTCACGCAGAAGCTGCACTTGTTCGACCGCAGATTACGTGTGGAACGCATGCGCTTACGGTTGCGCTTGCTGCAAACTTAAGACCGGGAGATGAATTGCTTTCTCCGGTTGGAAAGCCATACGATACACTGGAAGGTGTTATCGGAATCAAAGAAACGAAGGGGTCTTTGGCAGAGTATAATATCAGCTATCGACAGGTTGATTTGTTGCCAAATGGAGATTTTGATTATGAAGGCATTAAAAATGCAATCAAAAGCAATACCAAAATGGTGACAATTCAGCGTTCCAAAGGTTATGCAACAAGACCGACGTTGTCCGTAACAAAAATCGGAGAACTGATTCGGTTTATCAAAGATATTCGAGAAGACATTATCTGTATGGTCGACAATTGCTACGGGGAATTTGTGGAAGTAATGGAACCTACAGACGTGGGAGCAGATTTGTGTGTCGGTTCCCTTATTAAAAATCCGGGAGGCGGACTGGCTTCTACCGGAGGTTATATCGTCGGCAAAGAAGAATATGTCGATAACTGTGCGTATCGCCTGACTACGCCGGGACTTGGTAAAGAAGTAGGTGCTACACTTGGTATTAATCAGCAATTGTTCCAGGGATTCTTTATGGCGCCGACCGTAGTTTGTGGAGCTTTAAAGAGTGCAATTTTTGCTGCAAATATATACGAAAAACTCGGTTTTAAAGTAGTTCCGAATGCTACGGAACCGCGATATGATATTATTCAGTCTGTAACTCTGGGAAGCAGGGAAGGAATGATTGCGTTTTGCGAGGGGATTCAGGCAGCTGCACCGGTGGACAGTTATGTAAAACCGGAGCCGTGGGCAATGCCGGGATATCATTCAGATGTCATTATGGCTGCAGGCGCGTTTGTTCAGGGCTCTTCGATTGAACTGAGTGCAGACGGACCGATTGAACCGCCGTTTGCTGTTTATTTTCAGGGCGGACTTACCTGGTATCATGGGAAACTTGGAATCATGATGTCGCTTCAAAAAATGATCGAAGCGGGATTAATTTCCCTGTAAAACATTCTTCAATTGTAGTATACATTAACGGCATTTTATGTTAAAATGTCTGTTAGGGTTTGTAATTTTTCCTGCGCACAGGAAAGGATAGAATGATAAAAAATCATTTTACAGTTAAGGAATTACCATTTGAACAACAACCGGATGAAAGATGCTTAAAGGACGGTGGGAGAAGTCTTACAAATGCGGAACTTCTGGCGGTGATTATCCGTACGGGAACAAGTAACGCACGAGCTACCGATCTGGCAGAACATTTGCTCAAAAAAGTAGAGCAGGATGGGCTGGCAGGTCTTTATATGCTTACAGCAAAAGACATCATGAGCGTCCGCGGTATGGGAAAAGTGAAAGCAGCACAGATGCTTGCAGTCATTGAACTTTCCAAACGTATATCAAAAGCGGTTTTTAAGAAAAATGGTCCGTATAATTCCCCCGAATTGTTGGCAAAGTATTATATGCAGGATATGCGGTGTCTTATGAGAGAACAGGTTGTTCTTGTTATGATGGACGCAAAAAGTTGTATCATAAAGGATGAAATCATATCCGTTGGAACAGTGGATGCATCCATATTATCTCCACGCGAGGTATTTATAAAAGCACTGGAATATCAGGCGGTATTTATTGTATTACTACACAATCATCCAAGCGGTGATCCGACGCCGAGTGGCGAAGATATAAGGATCACACAAAGAATTGAAAGAGTTGGACAAATGATTGGAATAAAACTAATGGATCACATCATAATCGGGGATAATAGATATGTAAGTATGAAAGAGAAAGGGATGTTATAATGTCTAGAAGAATGTATGGTATTGATCTTGGCACAAGTCAGGTTAAGATATTAAAAAAAGGAGTAGGTGTGGTTTTAGACCAGAAGAATGTCATTGCGATTGCGAATAAGAACAGCATTATTGCGACCGGTGATGATGCTTATGAGATGTTCGAAAAAGCACCTGCGAATATCAATGTTTCTTATCCGGTTCAGTTTGGTGTAATTGCAGAAATAAAATATATGCAATTATTACTGAATGAATTTTTGAAACATACGGTATCCAGAACGAAAGGTTTTGGTGGTGGTGCGGACTTTTTGATTGCAGTACCTTCAGACATCACAGAAGTGGAAAAACACTCCTTCCACGACTTGATTGCAGCCAGTGAAGTGAAAGCGAAAAATATTCTACTCGTTGAAAAGCCAATCGCTGCAGCACTTGGAATGGGATTGGATATTTTCCATGCCAATGGTGTGATGGTTGTAGACATCGGAGCAGCAACAACGGAGATTTCTATTTTGTCTCTGGGTGGAATCGTACTTAGTAAACTGATTCCAATCGGAGGAAACCGTCTGGATGAATCTATAAAGACGTTCATTAAAAAACGTTACAATCTTGTAATCGGAGATAAAACAGCAGAGTATATCAAGAAGGAACTTGTCAGCGCATTTCCAAAGGAGAAAGAATCGTTATTTGCCTGTGGAAGAAATGTGGTTACCGGACTTCCTTGTGAGATGGAGATTTATTCTTCAGAAGTAAATGAAGTTGTAAAAGAGCATCTGGTTACCATTATTGAATCCGCAAGAATGATTCTGGAGAGAACGCCACCTGAAATTTCCGCTGATATTTACAGAGCCGGAGTTTATGTTACCGGCGGAACTGCTAATCTTCATGGATTGGCAGATTTGTTCCACAATGAAACAGATCTCAAAATTAATCTTGCAGAGGACGCAGAGAATACCGTTGCACTTGGACTCGGAGTACTTATGAAAGAAATGGAATCCGGTAATAAGCTTGCAAATAATGTGATTCACACAATCAGCAAGAGAAGAAAGTAATCGCTTGGAGAGGAGTTAGTTATGCGAAGAGACAGAAGATCCTCGTCAGCAACACCAAAGGTTTTAGTATTGGCACTGTCGGTGTTGTGTCTGGTTCTTATATTTGTATCATATCAGTTTGCAGATGCGGTAGCACCTGTAAAAAATGTAGTTGGCGAAATTGTATTTCCAATGCAAAAAGGAATTAACCTGCTTGGAAGTGGAATTTCGGGAACAACGGATTATTTTACGTCCAAACAGAAGCTTTTGGATGAAAACAAAAAAATGAAAGAAGAGCTGGATAGCCTGAAATATCAGAATGGAATTTTGCAACAGGATTTTTCCGAGTTAGACAACCTGAGAGAATTATACTCTCTGGATGATGCATATTCTTCTTATCCTACAAAGGCAGCGAGAATCATTAGCAGAGACAGCAACAACTGGTATAACCAGTTTACTATTGATAAAGGAACCGGTGATGGAATTGCCGTAAATATGAACGTTATAGCCAATGGCGGTCTTGTGGGAATTGTTACGGATGCCGGCAAACACTGGGCAAAGGTGCGTGCAATTATTGATGATAAAAGCAATGTCAGCGGTATGGAAGTTAAGAATTCTGATATTTGTAATGTTAAGGGCAATCTCAAACTTTTGGATTCCGGAAACATTATTTTGGATATGGTTGACGTGGATGCGGCAATCAAAGAAGGTGATACCATTGTTACCTCCAATATCAGTGACAAATTCCTGCCGGGTATCACAATCGGTACGGTGACATCTTTGAATAATGATGATTCCAATATGACAAAGTCAGGTGAAATCAAACCGGTTGTATCTTTTGATTCACTGAAAGTAGTATTGGTTATTACAACCTTGAAAGAGGAGCTTCCTAAGGAAGCACTTAATTATAATTAGTCAGGAGGATAAAAATGAAGCGTTTTATCGGAACGGCGTTAGTAATATATCTGGCGTTCATTCTTCAAACGACGATTTTTCAAAGTTTGTCGCTGGCGGATGTTTCTCCTAACATATTATTGATTGTAACCGTGTCGTTTGCATATATTCGTGAAAACCGGGACGGAATATGGATTGGATTTTTCAGTGGCTTACTGATGGATGCGATGTATGGAGAAGTTCTTGGTCTGTATGCGCTGATTTTGATGATAATCGGATTTGTAATCAGCATAATACCGAAGGATTATTTTACGGACAACATTTTTGTACCAATGATATTAGTTGGGGGAAGCGACTTTTTCTATGGGTTTTCCTACTTTGTCTTTGAGTTTTTATTGCGGGGAAGAACGAGTATGATATTCTATTTTTCCAGAATCGTACTTCCCGAAATTGTATATACGGTCATTGTTTCCATCGTTTTATACAAATTGTTATATATATTAGATGATAGATTAGAGGGTAAGGAGGTTTAGAATTGGAATTTTTAAAGAATCTGTTCGAAAAATTTGCAGAAAATAGATTGCTACCAATTTCTCTGATTTTATGCCTTTTGCTTTTCAGTCTGGTAAGACAATTATACGGTCTGCAGATTTTAGACAGTGCGTCGGATACTTCCACTGCTACATATACCAATGAAAAGAAAATTGATGTGCCTAGTACCAGAGGTAACATTTATGATAGAAACGGTGTGTTGCTTGCAACGGATGAGTTAACTTATTCGGTAACGATTATAGACACCGGAGAATTAGAAACGAACGAAGAAAAAAATGAAATGATAAAGCATCTTGTAGAAATACTGGATGCGCACAAGGTAAAATATAACCTTCCTTTGTTCATTAAGGTGACAAAGAACGGGGAATATAAATTTACCGTAGAAGATAACGTATTGACACGATTCAAAAAAGATGTCTACGGCATCAAATCCGGCGAAGAACTGAATGCCGAGCAGGAGAATGCAACGGCAAAAGATGTGTTCGATTATCTGAATACGGATCAGAGTAATCTGAGTCCGAAGTTTGGTGTGCCGGAAACCTATGAACCGGATATGGCTGTAAAAGTGTTGGCGATACGATACGCGTTATATTTAAAACGTTATCAGAAATACATGGCAGCTACCGTGGCTACAGATTTGAATGAGGAAGCCGTAGCTGCAATCAATGAAAATTCCGCTGATTTACCGGGGGTAAAAGTCGAAGGTGTTACACATAGGGTTTATCATGACAGTGAGTACTTTGCTCACATTGTTGGATATACCGGACAGATAACATCAGATGAATACAGTGAATTTTCTGAGAACGGTCAAAGTCAGTTCTATACGTATGATGACCAGATTGGACGCTCCGGAATTGAAAAAGAGTACGAGAGTTATTTGCATGGAATCAAAGGAACCAAAACGGTTTCCGTAGATGCGGATTATCGTATAACCGGTGAGGTAGACAGCAAGAAATCCATCGCGGGAAGTGATGTTTATCTGACTATAGATTCGGAGCTGCAGAAAGCCTGCTATAAAATACTGGAACAAAGAATTGCCGGTATTTTGCTTTCAAAAATTACAAACAGTCACGACGAAGGAACAAAAGGAACTTCAGCGGCAGGTATTATGATTCCGATTTATGATGTATATGCCGCATTGATTAATAATAATGTGATTGATACGTCTCTTTTTAAAGAGAAGAAAGCTTCGGACCTGGAAAAGAGTATTTATTCCAAATACCAGAGTGAGAAGGATGCTGCTTTCTCCAAAATCAAACACGGTCTGGACGCTGATATCAAGTCAGATACGTACCTTGATGAGGAGACAAAGAGTTATTTGTCCTATATTTATTCGATGTTAAAAGAGAAGGATATTATTCTCACAAAAAATATTAATATCGAAGATGAAACGTACGTAGCTTTTGGTAACGATGAAGTTTCGCTCAGCGAGTTTTTACAGTACGCGCTTTCCAAACAGTGGATTGATACAACCAAACTGGACAATCTGGACCAGCAGTTTTACAGTACGGAAGAATTGTATGAACAACTGGTAGACTATATTTTAAGAGAACTGAAGGATTCTTCGGAATTTGATAAGTCCGTTTATAATTATATGATTCAGTCTGAGAAAATCAGTGGTAAGGACGTATGTTTATTACTTTACGAACAGGGTGTACTTAAGGATGAAGATGGCACACAGAGCAAACTCAGATCCGGCACATTATCTTCCTATGAATTTATGCGAAATATGATTCGTACACTGAAGATTACACCGGATATGCTGGCGCTTAAGCCTTGTTCCGGTTCCATTGTAGTTACGGACGCCAAAAAGGGAGAAGTGCTTGCACTTGTAACGTATCCAAGTTATGACAATAACAAACTTGCCAACAGCATTGATTCGGATTATTATTCTAAATTACAGTCCGATTCCTCTTATCCAATGTTGAACCGTCCGTTGCAGCAAAAAACTGCGCCGGGTTCTACCTATAAGATGGTAACTGCTGCCGCAGCACTGGATACGGAAGCTATAAGTATTAACCAGAAAATTCAGGATAAACTCGTATTTGATAAGATTCCTCTGAATCCAAAATGCTGGAGTTCAACCAGTCACGGTAATATTGATATTGTCGACGCCTTACAGGTTTCTTGCAACTATTTCTTTTATGAAGTAGGATATAATATGAGTCTGGACAGCAAAGACAACTATGAAAGTACCATTGGACTTAAGAAGCTTCGTAAGTATGCAACAATGTTTGGTTTCAATACCAACTCGGGAATTGAACTTCACGAAGCGGATCCAAATATTTCAGATGAAGACTCGGTTCGTTCCGCAATCGGACAGGGTACGAACAGTTTTACACCGTCACAGATTGCAAGATATGTAACAACTCTTGCGAACAAGGGAGATTGTTTTGACCTGACCATTATTTCCAAAGTAATGGATTCCAACGGTAATCTGGAGTTGCAAAACGAAGCGAAGCTCCATAACAAAGTGGATCTGGATTACAGTATCTGGGCTACGATCAAACAGGGTATGTATAAAGTAGTAAATGGCCCAAACAGTTCTATTTCCAAACTGTTTGAAAAGTTAAAACAAAAGGTTGCAGGTAAAACCGGTACTGCGCAGGAGAGTAAGAAAGATCCGAACCATGCGTTGTTTGTATCGTATGCACCGTATGAAGACCCCGAAATTGCTGTTACAGTCGTTATTCCGAATGGATACACATCAAGTAACGCTGCCGAGGTTGCGCGAAATGTTTATAAGTATTATTTTGCTAAAGACAAATCGAAGATTAATCTGGACGGAGATGTAACACTTCCGGAGTTGGATACGACGATTTCAGATTAATTTCGTACATAGTTTTATTGGAGGTAAAGCATTGGATAATTCCGTAATCATCAAAGGAACCAAATCAGGCATTATAGTTGTATTGAATGCCGTAATTACGTTTGAGGAATTAAAAGAAGCGTTTATCAAGAAGTTTGAAGAGGCTTCCGATTTTCTTGGAAGTACACAGGTGGCAGTTAGTTTTGAGGGAAGGGCACTGAGTCTGGATGAAGAAAAAGAATTGCTTTCGCTGATTTCAAAGCATTCCAAATTAAGAGTTGTCTGTCTTGTGGAAACCGATCCACTGAAAGAACAAAAGATGGAGAAAGCATTGGGAGAAAAACTTCTTGAAATTGAAAAGAATACCGGTCAGTTCTACAAAGGAAATCTGCGCTCCGGTCAGGTAGTGGAAGCCGAGCACAGCATTATCGTGCTGGGAGATGTAAAAGCCGGCGCTAAGATTATTTCGACAGGCAATATTATTGTGCTGGGAACTTTGTCAGGAACGGCATTTGCCGGTTCTAAAGGGAACACCAATGCATTTGTACTTGCTTTGGATATGCGGCCGACACAAATCAGGATTGCATCTTTGATTGCAAGATCTCCGGACAATCCGGTCAAAGAGAAAGAGAAAAAGACCAAGATTGTTTACGTGGAAGATGGAAACATCTACATGGAAGAATTTAATAAGAATGTACTGGATGACATTCGCTTAAATTAATATATAATTATAAAAAATGATTGGAGGACCATATTAATGGGAGAAGTAATTGTTGTCACATCCGGAAAAGGAGGCGTTGGTAAAACTACTACAACTGCCAATGTCGGAACCGGTTTAGCCAAATTGGATAAGAAAGTAGTATTGATTGATACAGATATCGGACTTCGTAATCTGGACGTAGTAATGGGATTAGAGAACCGAATCGTATACAATCTTGTAGACGTGGTAGAAAATAACTGTCGAATTCGTCAGGCGTTAATTAAAGATAAGAGATATCCAAATCTTTATCTTTTGCCTTCTGCACAGACAAGAGATAAATCTGCCGTAACACCGGAGCAGATGAAAAAACTTGCAGATGAGTTAAGAGAAGAATTTGATTACATAATCATGGACTGCCCGGCAGGAATTGAGCAGGGATTCCAGAATGCAATTGCAGGAGCGGACAGCGCATTGGTTGTCACTACACCTGAGGTATCTGCAGTGCGTGACGCAGATAGAATTATTGGATTATTGGAAGCAAATGAGATGAAGAATACACACCTGGTTGTAAACCGTCTGAGAACCGATATGGTAAAAAGAGGCGACATGATGTCCAGCGATGATGTGGTAGAGATTCTTGCAGTAGACTTAATCGGTGTAGTTCCGGATGATGAAAACATTGTTGTCGCTACAAACAACGGTGAACCGCTTGTAGGCAGCAATTCACTTGCAGGACAGGCATATATGAATATTTGCCGTCGTCTGTTAGGAGAAGAGGTTCCGCTTCTTGATTTGAATGCAAGAAATGGAATTGTGAACAAATTAGCAAGCTTATTCAAGAAGAACTAAGGAGGAATCAACAGTGAAGTGGACAGATATTTTTAAGAAAAAAAGTTCAAGTAACGTTGCAAAAGACCGTTTGAAACTTGTGTTGGTTTCCGACAGAGCAAATTGTTCACCGGATATTATGGATCAGATTAAGAATGATATTATCAATGTCATTTCCAAATATGTTGAGATTGATACCGAAGGGTTTGATATCAAAATTACACAGGTGGAATCTGAAGAAAATGAAGGAACTGTTCCGGCATTGTTTGCCAATATACCAATTAAGGATATGAGAGCACCTAAGAACAAGTAATAAAGCGATAACTTATAGATGGTGAGATTTTTATGTTTGATTTTTTTGATTATGATTTTAAAAGATACAATTATACATTGCTACTGGTTGTAACGCTGTTAAGTTTTGCCGGTGCATATTTTGTTATGTGTGCCAGTGGAACCGATGCGGGAATGTCCATGTTTCGCAAACAATTAATCGGTATGTTTCTGGGACTTTTTATGGCAGTCGGTATTTCATTGATTGATTATCATTTGATTTGCCAGTTTACGGTGGTTTATTATATCGTCGTAACACCGATGGTAGCTGCAACCAAGTATTCACCATGGGGAACCGATCTTGGAACCAAGTCTTTTCGATGGATTAATGTTTTCGGAATTAAATTTCAGCCTTCCGAAGTGTGTAAGGTTATGTTAATTCTGGCACTTGCAGCATTTTTTACTAAGTTTAAAAAGCGAATTAACAGAGTGCCTACCATCTTACTCGCAATTACAATTATGATGGTTCCGACCTTCTTTATTCTTACACAGTCGGATTTGTCTTCGAGTGTCGTTATAATGTTCGTATTTGCAATGATGATATTTTTTGCGGGCTTGAGCTATAAGATTATATTACCGGCACTGGCGGCAGGAGTACCGTTATTTTTCATCGTTTACTGGTATATACAACAGCCAAACCAGAAATTATTAAATCCGTACCAGGTAGAGCGTATTATTGGCTTCAAACATCCGGATTTGTATGCTTCAGAGACTATGTGGCAACAGAATCAGTCGGTGACGGCAATTTCTGCAGGCAAATTACTCGGAAAGATATTTACGGACAATCCGGTTCGCGCTTATCGAAAAGTAGGTGTCAATGAAAGTGATTTTATTTTTTCTGTCATAGGAGAAGAAGGTGGATTTTTAGGAAGTCTGTTGATTATCGCACTACTGGCAATTGTCGTAATTATTGCGTTAATGACAGCCAAAAATGCGAGCGATAGACTTGGAATGTTGATATGTGTTGGAATTGCCTCTATGTTTGCGTTTCAGACATTTGCCAACATAGGCGTTGCAACTCGTATGCTTCCAAATACAGGTTTACCGTTGCCGTTTTTGAGTGCCGGATTAAGTTCCATGTTAAGCAGTATGATCAGTATCGGTCTGCTTCTTAATATCGGACTTCAATCGAGAGTACGAAGTGACGGATTCTCTATGATGAATCAGTAATAATCTAACATAATCGGAGGTAAAAAACATGAATATAGGTTTTGTGGCGCATGATAATAAAAAGAAACTGATGCAGAATTTATGCATCGCCTATCGTGGAATTCTTTGTAAACATACATTATTTGCAACAGGCACCACCGGAAGACTGATTGAAGAGGTTACAAACCTGACGGTGCATAAGTTCCTTGCCGGTCATTTGGGAGGGGAACAGCAGTTAGGCTCTCAAATTGAACATAATATGATGGATGCGATTATTTTTTTGCGGGATCCGTTATATAAAAAATCACATGAACCGGAACTAAGTAATGTTATCAAATTATGTGACGTACACAATATACCTGTAGCTACCAACCTGGCAACAGCCGAGCTTTTGATTAAAGCACTCGAAAGAGGGGATTTGGAGTGGCGTGAGGTCGTTAAGAGTACAAATCAGGAAGAATAGAGGGGATGAAAAGTGTTGAAAAACAAGGTATTTGCAGTTGTCTTAAGTCTAATATTGGTGTTTGGTGTTACAGGATGCGATATCGCCGGACTTGGAGAAGATAAAGCGGAGAATTATTTTGAGAACAGCTTTAAAAAGTATTCGCCAAAGAAGATTGTTACCTATCAGCCACCGGTAGATATTTCAGAAACATCGATTGCCCCTTTTTCTAAAGATTTGTGTGTGATTTCTCCGAAGGATGTAAAAAGCACAGATCCGCTGTTAAATGCTGCCTCAACACTGATTTTCGACCAGACGTCAAAGGAAGTTCTTTACGCCAATGGAATCTACGACAAGCTGTATCCGGCAAGTGTTACCAAAATTGTCTCAGCATTAGTTGCCTACAAATATGGTAATCCCGACGACATTGTAACGTTTAGTTATGCTGCTTCACACATTACCGAACCGGGGGCTAAGCTTTGCGGTTTTATGGAAGGAGACAAGATTCGCCTGGGAGATTTGATTGAGTGTATGTTAATCTATTCCGGAAATGATGCTGCGCAGGCAATTGCAGAGCATATCGGCGGAAGTGTGGAAGGCTTTGCTGATATGATGAATCGTGAATGCAAGGAGCTTGGTGCGACCCATTCTAATTTCGTAAATCCACACGGGCTTCATAACGAAAATCATTATACGACAACGTACGATATGTATATCGTTTTTCAGGAACTGCTTAAGAATGATGCATTTGTGGAAACCGTGCATAAGTCCTCCTATGTAGCGGTATATACCAATGCATTAGGAGAAACCGTAGATAAGACCTTTGAGACGACCAATCGTTTCCTGCTTGGAACGATGAGTTCACCGGAAGGAGTGACCGTAATCGGCGGTAAAACCGGTACTACGGGACTGGCAGGTTCCTGTCTGATTCTTTATAGTAAAGGGGCGGATAATCATGATTATGTGTCCGTTGTTTTCAAAGCAGATAATGCAGATGATTTGTATAATCAAATGTTTCATTTGATGGAATTTGAACGGTAATTTATAAATATTACTGTTGTATTTCAGATAATTA
>JAILQS010000029.1 GCA_024698865.1 Lachnospiraceae bacterium
GGTTTGATTTTTCGTTCATTTAGAAGTTAAGGCAGAGGAAAATCTCAAATCAAAAAGCTTACGTGCCGTGTACGAGAACAATAAAGAATTGAAACCGTGCAGATTTTCCTTGTCGGGGTATCGAGAACAGGATTGGATGACAAACATACCTTTATATTTTGCAAGAGAATGGGTTGAAATGGCGAAGTAAAACACTATTCTTTTTCACTGGATATGAAAGAATCACAAAAGAGAGAAATGAGGATATAAAAATGAAATTATTTAACGAAAAACCAGAAAACCCGGAAGGACGTTTGCCAAGGGAAGTGCGCACTTACGACCTTTTGGATTCATTAAAAATAGAATATAAAAGAGCGGATCATGAGCGGGCGGACACCATGGAAGCCTGCAATGCAGTGGATGCAGCTCTAGGCGTAGTTATGTGCAAAAATCTGTTCCTTTGTAATCGACAGAAGACGGCGTTTTATCTTTTGATGATGCCGGGCGGTAAGAAATTTAAGACAAAGGAACTGTCGGCGCAGATCAATTCTGCAAGGCTCTCTTTTGCCGGACCGGAAGATATGCTGAAGTATCTGGATATTGAACCGGGCTCCGTGAGCGTTATGGGGTTGATGAATGATAAGGAGCATGCGGTGCAGCTCCTGATTGACGAGGATGTGCTGGAGGACAAATATATCGGCTGCCATCCATGTGTCAATACATCGAGCCTTAAGCTGCTTACCGACGACGTGATAAAGAAGTTTCTTCCTGCCGTGGAGCATGATTTCAAAGTTGTTCATTTGGTAGGGGAAGACTAACGTAGAAGCTTCAATGGTGACAACGCCATTTTTACTTTTTTAGATTTTTTAAAACTCTAATTTCGGCATTTTTATTACGTATCTCATCAGCTATCTTTTTGTTTTACAAAAAAACCAGAAACATTTTGTTAACCTTGAACAAGTCGCTATTTCCATATGCTGTTTTTGACACAAAATTTTTTTTCGAGTATGTAATACTATATAAAATATCCCGCTATTTTTTAGATTCTTTGCCAATATTCAAACGTCACGATAGATGCTATAATGTTCGCATATCGATAAAAGAATTCTTGTTGTTCCTGTCCTTTTTCTATACTCATTTTTGGGAGGACAGCCAATGCAACAACAGACACATCTAGGAAGGACAGTCGACAAGACATCATCAAAGGCGCAATATGACAATCAAGTACGCGCAATTCTAAAAAACAAAGAGATTCTTTCTTTTATTCTCAGACACACGATAGAGGAGTTCCAGAATTACAATAGGGAAGAAGTCATTGCAGCAATCGAAGAAGATACTCTGGAGAGCAGAGTGCTGTTGGATTCGGGAGACATACTCGGGTTAGACCGTGAGGTTACGGAGAACGGGGAAGGAACCGTATTTTATGACGTGTTTTTTCGTGTTATTACAAAAAAGCACGAAAGAATATATATAGACCTTGAGGCGCAGAAGAAATATCATACAGGATATGATTTGGTGCCAAGGGGCATTATTTATTCTGCAAAAGCAATATCTAAGCAGATGAATGTGGAATTTGATGCATATGATTACGGTACAGTGAAAAAGGTATATTCCATCTGGATTTGTATGAACACTCCCCGGATAGATAAAAAGGGAAAGCAGATCGGTGGATCCATTGTAAAATATAGAACGATTCCGGAGGTAGTACACTCAGATGGGGAAGAGGTGCATATCGGAAGATATGATTTGACGAATGTTGTATATATTTACTTCAATAGAGACAGCATCAATTCAGAGAATGATTTGATAGCGATGTTGTCTACGCTGCTATCGGACCAATTAAATGCATCAGAAAAGAAAGAAATACTAGAAACAAAGTTTCAACTTGCCATGAGTAAAACTATTGAGAAGGAGGTCGGAAGAATGTGTAACTTAAGTGATGTAATAGAAGAAACAGGCCGCATAGAAGGCCGCATAGAAGGGCGCATAGAAGGTCGAGAAGAAGGTCTCATAGAAGGGCGCATTTTGGCAGCCTATGAACTGGGGTTATCCGAAAATGAAATCGTTAGTCGCTTTCTGATTCCGAAAGAAACAGTTCGAGCAATCATAGAAGGAATTAATGAAGGATGATTTGTATAATGCGCAAGTCAACAACGATAAAACCAAGAGAGTAAAAACAAATCCATTGCAGATAGCTCTCTTATAATGTAAAATATAGTAATCATAGGAACATACATTTAGAGGTGACTGTTTTGGATAGTAAGAACAAAAGACAAGATAATTATATGCAAAGGATAAATGATTTTCTGGCGGACAACCACTGGAAGATAATTATGTTGTATCTAATCATATATGATAGCATCACCATTGTGCTATCATATTTTCTTGCGCTGTGGTTTCGGTTCGACTGCGCGGTTAGTCGGATTGACCAGATTTATATGAATGCGTATTTGAAATTCATTGTTCCATATACGCTGATATGCCTCGTCATTTATTGGGCGATGCGCTTGTACAAATCTGTATGGCGTTATGCAAGTTTTACGGAATTGCTGCGAATAACCCTTGCCGTGTTTATTACGTTTTTGATTCATGGAATTGGAATCACGGCATTTTTACAGCGCATGCCGATTACGTATTATGTTATCGGTATTATGTTGCAGGGCTTCTTTGCGATAACCATTCGTTTTGCGTATCGTTTCATTCTGCTGCTCAGAGAGCAGGTTTACCCTAATAATTCGCAACAAAAGCAGGTTATGCTCGTTGGTGCAGGCCAGGCGGGACAGATGATTCTGCGAGATATTATGACGTCGACGATGTTAAAGGAAAGAGTTGTCTGCATTATCGATGACAATCCGAATCGTTGGGGACGTTACATGGACGGAGTTCCGATTGTGGCAGGAACGGAGAGTATCCCGGAGGTTTGCGAACAATACGGAATAGAGAAAATATATGTTGCCATTCCAAGCGCGACGCTGGAGCAGAGAAGGCGCATTTTATCCTATTGCAATGAAACAATGGCGGAAGTGATGCAACTTCCGGGAATGATGCAGTTGATTACCGGAAAAGTGACGATTGCAGCTATGAAAAAAATAGAGGTTGAGGACTTGTTGGGACGCAAACCGGTTCGTGTTGACATGGAGGACATTTACAAATACATTTCCGGCAAAACAGTCCTTATCACCGGCGGTGGCGGCTCCATCGGTAGCGAGCTGGCGAGACAGGTTGCAGCACACAGCCCTAAGAAATTAATCATTTTTGATGTATACGAGAATAACGCATACAACATTCAGTTGGAGCTTCTTAAGAAATATCCTTTTTTGGATTTGGAGGTTCTGATCGGCTCCGTGCGTGACAGTAGAAAAATATTTCAGGTATTTGAAAAATATCAGCCGGAGATTGTGTATCATGCGGCTGCGCACAAACATGTACCACTGATGGAGGACAGTCCTTGTGAATCCATCAAAAACAATACGATTGGCACATACAAAACGGCGTATGCAGCGATGGCGAACCACTGCAAACGTTTCGTTCTCATCAGTACCGATAAAGCGGTTAATCCAACCAACATCATGGGTGCGACCAAGCGCCTTTGCGAAATGATTATTCAGGTATTTGATGCCAAGATTAAGCAGGGAAAGGCGGAGGAAATACCGCAGCTGTTTACGCATTTTCCAATTGGCGATCATGTAAATGAGAATATTAGAACTGCTTCGACGGAATTTGTAGCGGTTCGCTTTGGAAATGTTCTGGGCAGCAATGGTTCGGTTATTCCGTTATTCAAAAAGCAGATAGAGCGCGGCGGCCCGGTTACCGTAACCCATCCGGACATCATTCGTTATTTTATGACCATTCCGGAGGCAGTAAGCCTTGTTATGCAGGCGGGAATATACGCAAAAGGTGGAGAAATATTTGTGCTTGATATGGGTGAGCCGGTTAAAGTCGACACACTCGCAAGAAATCTAATCAAACTTTCCGGCTTTATTCCGGACGTGGATATCAAGATAGAGTACACGGGACTTCGCCCGGGCGAAAAACTATACGAAGAAAAACTGATGGCAGAAGAGGGATTGCTTCGAACCGACAACGAATTGATTCACATCGGCTGCCCGATACCGTTTAAATATGATGAATTTATTGAGCAATTAAAAGAACTGATGGATGCAGCGTACCAGAATCGTGACAACATGAAAGAATTGGTGCAAAAAGTAGTTACGACGTACCATCCGGAGTAAAGCAAAACTTATAGCTATAAGGAGGCACTTATGAAATTTAACCCCGCAAATATAATGAAAATGATGAAAGCCAAAGACAAATTCCAGCAGAATCACCCTAAGTTTGTTGCGTTTTTAAATGCAACCTTTGCAGGCGGCATTCCGGAAGGCTCTATTATAGAGATTAGCGTTACCAAACCGGGCTCAGACAAAATCACATCCAACCTACGCGTAATGCAGTCGGATCTGGATTTGCTGGAAGAGTTAAAAGATCTTGCCGGGTAAGAAAGCAAGAAGTAAAGAAGGCGTAGTACATATACATACAGACATCAATTGCGTGGTTCGGGCCGATTCTGTTCCTACCGTTACATAATGGACAGGATACCGCTCGGACCAGCTATGTTTTTAAGGACGCAGAAAAGAACGAGAGGACATCATAGCCCAAATACTATCGGATGAAATACCGGAAAGAGACATTCTTAGATGGTTCACGGAAAAGGGCTTAGAACAGGTAAAGAAGATGTATAAATTATAAACAAACGAAAGATAGGAGGTCTAACATTGCAATTTATTCGAATAATCATTTTTCTACTGGGAGTAATCTGTGTGCTACTATTCATTCTGCCACTGATAACCCACCAAATCTTGAATATTGGAAATGCCACCGGATTAATTGCAGGCATCCTTTTGATTTTGTATGGAGTTTTAGCACGGACAATCCATACGAAAGTACACATTCTATGGGGAAGTGTTTTGGGTAAAGCACTGATAGGCATCGGTAGCGCAGTTATAGTAGGTTGCGTACTTCTTGCGGTCATCATATCATTCCGTATGATCCGTACCATCCAGACAAAGCCAACAGGAGATGTTATGTTGCTTGTTCTGGGATGCCAGGTAAAAGGAACAAATCCAAGCCTCATGCTTACAGAACGCCTTGAGACGGCAAAAAAATATCTGGATGAACATGAGAATGCAGTCTGCATCCTGTCAGGTGGACAGGGCGAAGACGAAGGTATCAGTGAGGCAGAGTGCATGTATCGATATCTGACCGAACATGGAATATCAAAAGAGCGCCTGATAAAGGAGGCGCGCTCAACATCCACCAGAGAAAATATACAATATTCCAAGGATATCATGCAGAAACAAAAATTAGGAAATAAAGTAGCGATAGTGACAAATGAATTCCATGAGTATCGAGCATTCCAAATAGCAAAAAAACAGGGAATAGAACCATATGCAGAACCGGCAAGAACACATTGGTGGCTGTTTCCAACCTATTTGGTACGGGAGTGGTACGGAGTAATATATGAAAAGTTGGGAATCGCATAAGATAGCAAATGCTAGTTGTATTATTAGGAATTCAAAGCATCACTTGCGAAGCGGACGCCGGCGGATAACATCAGTATATTTTGATGAGAACTATTGAAGAAGTTCAAGGCATCACAAGCGAAGCAGACGCCAGCGGATAACATCAGTATAATTTGCGAGACCGTTTGCAGAAGTTCAAAGCATCATAAGCAAAGCAGACGCCAGTGGATAACATCAGTATATTTTGCGAGACCGTTTGCAGAAGTTCAAAGCATCATAAGCGAAGCAGACGCCAGCGGATAACATCAGTAAATTTTGCGAGACTGTTTGCAGAAGTTCAAGGCATCAGAAACGAAGCAGAAAGCGGCGCCGCGATAGAGATTCAAAACGGAGAAGCACCTATGCAATTCAAAGCATCACAGGCGAAGCAGACGCCAGCGGATAACATCAGTATGTTTTGTGAGACCGTTTGCAGAAATTCAAAGCATCACAAGCGAAGCAGAAGGCGGCGCCACGATAGTGTTTCAAAACGGAGAAGCACCTATGCAATTCAAAGCATCACAGGCGAAGCAGACGCCAGTAGATAACATCAGTATGTTTTGTGAGATCGTTTGCAGAAGTTCAAAGCATCAGAAACGGAGCAGACGCCAGCGGATAACATCAGTATATTTTGCGAGACCGTTTGCAGAAGTTCAAAGCATC
>JAILQS010000051.1 GCA_024698865.1 Lachnospiraceae bacterium
TAGAACTTGCCAAAACACTGGACGAGGCAGCCAAAACCGTAGGAGTGAACTTTATCGGAGGATTTTCTGCATTAGTTTCTAAGGGAATGACAAAGAACGAGGAGAATATGATTCGTTCCATTCCAAAGGCACTTGCAGTTACTGATCGTGTCTGCAGTTCCGTGAATGTTGGCTCTACCAAACAGGGACTTAATATGGATGCGGTTCGTCTGCTCGGTGATATTGTTCATGATGCAGCAGAACTTACAAAAGAAAATGATTCACTTGGCTGCGCCAAACTGGTTATCTTTTGTAATGCACCGGATGACAATCCGTTTATGGCAGGTGCATTCCATGGAGTAACAGAGGCGGATGCAATTATTAATGTCGGTGTCAGCGGACCGGGTGTTGTAAAAGTTGCACTCGAAGATGCAAAACACAAAGACTTTGAAACTTTATGTGAGACGATTAAGAAAACAGCGTTTAAGATTACGCGTGTCGGACAGCTGGTAGCCAAAGAAGCTTCCAAACGTATGAATATTCCGTTTGGTATTATTGATTTGTCCTTGGCTCCGACGCCTGCCATTGGTGACAGTATTGCAGAGATTTTTGAGGTGATGGGCTTAGAACGTGCCGGTGCACCGGGAACGACTGCCGCACTTGCATTATTGAATGATCAGGTAAAAAAAGGTGGTATTATGGCATCTTCATCCGTAGGTGGACTTAGCGGTGCATTTATTCCGGTAAGTGAAGACCAGGGAATGATCAATGCGGTTACAGAGGGTGCTTTGACCTTAGAAAAATTAGAAGCAATGACCTGTGTATGTTCCGTTGGTCTTGATATGATTGCAATTCCGGGGGATACTAAACCGACGACAATCGCCGGTATCATTGCAGATGAAATGGCAATTGGAATGATCAATCAGAAAACGACTGCCGTACGTCTGATTCCGGTCATCGGCAAATCCGTAGGCGATACTGCTGAGTTTGGCGGATTGCTTGGTTATGCACCGATTATGCCGGTCAACAAATTTAGCTGTGATGACTTTGTAAATCGTGGTGGAAGAATTCCGGCACCAATTCATAGCTTTAAAAACTAGAAGGAGAATATAATGGAACATTTGGAAAGAGTAAGCCGAACCGTGGTAGCGGAAGGTTCGATTATCAAATTTTGCAAAGATCATATCAAACTGCCGAATGGTAATGAAGCAGACTGGGATTTTTGTGAGCATAAAAAAGGTGGTGCAGCTGCAGTTCTTCCAATCGATGCAGATGGCAATGTGATTCTGGTTCGTCAGTTCCGGGCTTCCGTTGACCGATATACACTCGAGATTCCTGCAGGTGGAAGAGAAGAGGGAGATACCTTTTTTGAATGTGCTTACCGCGAGTTGATTGAGGAAACCGGCTATCGTTGTGAAGAATTAAAACATCTGGTAGATATTTATTCTGCCGTTGGTTTTTGTGATGAAATGGTTTCCATCTATCTGGCTGAGAATTTGATAGAAGACCAGATGCATCTGGATGAAGATGAATTTATTGAGATTGAGAGATTTGCATTGGATGAGGTTGTGAAAATGATTTTTAACGGCACAATCAAAGATTCCAAGACAGTATCTGCAATTATGGCATATAAAGCATTGAGATAACGACATACAATGGTATTCATAGAATAGCGGACACCTTCGTTTCATAAGATTACATAGTGAATCTTTGTGCGGAGGTGTTTTTTGCAGTTATCGTTATTTCGAAACAAACGAATTAGTGTGGAGTTTCTTGTCTATATTGGAATAGGAGTGTTTGTCGGAATTGTATTAAATGTGATATTAGCAGGCGTTTATAAAGAATGGCTTACCGATTATCTCACAAAAATACTGGAACAATTGCGTCTTGGTAAGACAATCGAAATGTCCGTCTTTGGGTGCTTTCTTCATCGATGTTTTATTCTTGTTTTTATGGGATGGGTAGCAACTACGCAGTATAAAAGAATGGGAATACGTATTTTTTTCCTTACAAATGGAATGGTATGCAGTTTTTTCTTTTGGGGAATGCTTCGCTGGTACGGTTTAAAAGGTGGTGGACTTGCGTTGCTTTGCTGGTTTCCGCAAGGGCTTGTGACGGTACCGATGTATTTTGGATGGATGTATCTGTTATGGACGAGACACTACAATACTTCGCGAAAAAAAGGTGTGATTTTCAAACAGATTCTTATAAAGGGCATAATAAATGCCGGGTTTGTAATGCTTTGCCTGATTGCAGGCGTTATGGAAGCAAAACAAAACCCGGCGGTAGTAGAAAGGTATTTATATCATTTTTTTATGTAATGTAGTAACAACGGAAGGGTTAACAATTCTCTGCAATATCGTATAACAGTTTTTCTGTCTGGTCCCAACCGATGCATGCATCTGTAATGGACTTGCCGTAAATGTGTTCATGGATACCCTGGTTGCCAGGTTCAATGTAGCTTTCCACCATGACACCCTTCACAAGATTGTGAATATCCTTCGAAACTTTACGACTGTGTAGTACCTCGCTGACAATACGTGGCTGCTGTTCATACTGTTTGTTTGAGTTGGAATGATTGGCATCAATAATGGTTGCCGGATTAACCAAATCCAAAGCAGCGTATCGTTTCAGCAAACGTTCGAGATCTTCGTAATGATAGTTTGGTGTGGAAACACCGTATTTGTTAACTGCACCACGAAGAATGGTATGAGTTAATTCATTTCCGTTACTCTTGACTTCCCAACCACGATAAAGGAAAGTGTGATGTCCCTGTGCAGCAATGCAGGAGTTTAACATAACGGAATAATCTCCACTGGTAGGATTCTTCATTCCGCAAGGAATGTCGATTCCGCTGACTACAAGTCTGTGCTGCTGATTCTCTACGGAACGTGCACCGATGGCAACGTAGGAGAGTAAGTCTTCTAAGTATGCCCAGTTTTCCGGGTAGAGCATTTCGTCTGCAGCAAAAAGATGTGTTTCCTGAATGGCACGAAGGTGCATTTTACGAATTGCAATCAGACCTTCAAATAAATCCGGCTTCTTTTCCGGGTCCGGCTGATGTACCATACCTTTGTACCCCTGACCGGTGGTACGTGGTTTGTTCGTGTAGATTCTAGGAATAATAATTACTTTATCTTTAATCTTATCCTGAACGCCGGCAAGACGGTTGATATAGTCACATACGGCATCTTCATTATCAGCAGAGCAAGGTCCGATGATAGCCAGAAACTTATCAGATTCGCCGGTAAATACTTTACGGATTTCACTGTCACGTTGTTTTTTGATTTCTTTTAACTCCTGGGAAAGAGGGTATTTTGCAATAATTTCTTCCGGAGTTAAGGCTTCTTTTAAATATTGTAAACTCATTTCGTCCATATGCGCATTCTACTTGGATGCACATAACTCCTTTCTTCTTGTGTTCCATTTTTATCCCTGTTATTTTAGAACGAAATCTCTGATATGTCAACACTTTAAAGTGCGAAAATGTTAAAATTCTGTTAAGTTGTAGTCTTTTCGTGTAGAATATGTTAAACTGCAATTGATAAATTGATGTTAGATTGATTATTGGATTGGGAGAAAAAAATGAACAAAATCAGATTTGCTATTATAGGTACAAGTAATGTTGCAAAGAGGTTTCTCAAGGCAGCGTCTATGTATGAAGAGATAGAAGTGGCTGCGCTCTATTCAAGAACCTTGGAGCGTGGAAATAAATTTGCAGGAGAATATGGAATTCCGAAAGTATATACAGACGTGGAAGAACTTTCAGAGGCGCCGGACATTGATGCGGTTTACGTTGCAAGTCCGACTTATTGTCATGCAAAACAGGCGACTATGATGTTGCGTAATAAAAAACATGTGTTGTGTGAAAAGCCGATTGCAACGAATTCGCAGGAACTTGAAACGATGGTTTTGATTGCCAACACGAATAATGTGATTATACTTGAGGCAATCCGTAATGTATTTACTCCGGGATATGATGTGATTTTGGATAATCTGGATAAGATTGGTCAGATTCGTAGAATCACTTTGAATTATTGTCAGTACTCATCCCGTTATGACAGCTTTAAAGCAGGAAAGGTATTAAATGCCTTCAAACCGGAACTTTCCAATGGTGCGTTAATGGACATAGGTGTTTATTGCGTATATTTTTTGGTGAGTCTTTTTGGTATGCCTTACGGAGTAACGGCAAAAGGACATATTATTCCGGACAGTATTGACAGTACCGGAACTTTGATTGGAAAGTACACCGACAAACAGTTTGAAATCGTTTATTCCAAGGTGACAGATTCTTTCGTGCCGTCAGAGATACAGGGAGAGGATGGTAATATTTTATTTGGACCGGTCACTGCGCCGGCCAAAATTCGTGTGATTATGCGAAATGGAGAGAAGGAGACGATTCGACCGGAAATTATCAAGCCGGATATGTATTATGAAATCGGATATTTTCTGCGTATGATTCGCGGAGAGATTTCTTCGGACAAATACAACCAGTGGTCTATTACTACGATGCATATTATGGACGATGCCAGAAAGCAGATGGACATCGCATACCCTGCGGACTACTAGAAAGGAACATCACTGCTGTGAAAAAACAGTAGAAAATAATATATATTAGTGCTATAATTGAAATGTTAGTTGTTGGGGATGTATCCCGAGACTTCTGAAGAGCATGTATCCTGTAAGAAGAGGATGTTTGGAATGTGTTATCCACTTTTTATTGCATACATTTTGTTCAGATGTTTCGGCATCTCCAACGTAGTATTTCACATATTATATAAGGAGACGAAACTATGTTTAAAAGTTATTCTATGGAACTTGCCGGTAGAACTCTTACAGTTGATATCGGTAGAGTCGCTGCTCAGGCTAATGGTGCAGCACTTGTAAAATACGGTGACACAACCGTACTTTCTACAGCAACAGCTTCCGAAAAACCAAGAGACGGAATTGATTTCTTCCCTCTTAGTGTTGAGTATGAAGAGAAAATGTATGCAGTAGGTAAGATTCCGGGAGGATTTAACAAAAGAGAAGGAAAAGCCAGTGAAAATGCGGTATTGACTTCACGAGTTATTGACCGTCCGATGCGTCCTTTATTCCCGAAAGATTATCGTAACGACGTTACTTTGAACAACCTGGTAATGGCTGTTGATCCAGAGTGTAGACCTGAGATTACAGCTATGTTAGGTGCAGCAATTGCAACCTGTATTTCTGATATTCCTTTTGATGGCCCATGTGCTATGACACAGATGGGAATGAAAGATGGAGAATTCATAGTTAACCCTTCTCAGGCAGACTGGGATAATGGTGATTTAAAGATGACAGTTGCTTCTACTGCTGACCGTATCATGATGATTGAAGCAGGGGCCAATGAGATTCCGGAAGATAAAGTTCTGGAAGCAATTTTCAAAGCTCATGAGATTAACCAGACAGTTATCGCATTTATGAATACCATCATTTCTGAAGTCGGAAAAGCAAAACACGAGTACATCAGTGTAAAAGTTCCGGATGAAATGTTTGAAGCAATGAAAACCATCGTTACACCGGAAGAGATGGAAGAAGCTGTATTTACTGACGTAAAACAGGTTAGAGAAGAGAATATCCGCAATATCACAGAGCGCTTTGAGGAAGCATTTGCTGACAATGAAGAATGGCTTGCTATGATTGATGATGCGGTATATCAGTATCAGAAAAAGACAGTACGTAAGATGATTCTGAAAGACCACAAACGTCCGGATGGACGAGCTTTGGATCAGATCAGACCACTTGCTGCTGAGACAGATATTATTCCTAGAGTTCACGGTTCTGCAATGTTTACACGTGGACAGACACAGATTTGTGATGTTGTAACTTTAGCACCATTATCCGAGATTCAGAGAATCGATGGTTTAGATGAAAATGTTACTTCAAAGAGATATATGCATCATTACAACTTCCCTGCATATTCTGTAGGTGAAACAAAAGTTTCCAGAGGACCTGGACGTCGTGAAATTGGACATGGAGCATTGGCTGAAAGAGCATTGCTTCCGGTACTTCCTTCAGAAGAGGAATTCCCATATGCAATTCGTGCCGTATCCGAGACATTTGAGTCTAACGGATCTACATCTATGGCATCTACATGTGCTTCTTGTATGGCACTTATGGCTGCAGGTGTACCAATCAAACGTATGGTAGCCGGTATTTCCTGTGGCCTTGTAACCGGTGAGACAGATGCAGACTTCGTATTATTAACAGACATTCAGGGATTGGAAGACTTCTTCGGCGATATGGACTTTAAAGTAACCGGTACAACCGAAGGTATCACTGCAATCCAGATGGATATCAAGATTCACGGACTTTCTGAAGAAATCGTTCGTGGTGCAATTGCAAGAACAAGAGAAGCAAGACTTTTCATTATGGATAACTGTATGAAGAAAGCAATCGATGCGCCTCGTCCGGAGGTTGGTGAATATGCACCTAAGATTGTTCAGATTCAGATTGATCCACAGAAGATTGGCGACGTTGTTGGACAGCGCGGTAAGACAATTAATACAATTATCGAACGTACCGGAGTTACCATTGATATTACAGACGAAGGAAGAGTGTCTGTTTGTGGTAACAACAAAGAAAAGATGGATGAAGCAATTAAAATGATTGAGATTATTACAACAGACTTCGAAGCAGGACAGATTTTCGAAGGTGTGGTAGTAAGCATTAAAGAGTTTGGAGCATTCATCGAATTTGCACCGGGCAAAGAAGGAATGGTACACATCTCTAAGATTTCACAGGAAAGAATTAATCATGTGGAAGATGTACTTACACTTGGCGATAAAGTTAAAGTTGTTTGCCTTGGTAAGGATAAGATGGGTAGAATATCCTTTAGTATCAAAGATGTAAAATAATTCTATTATGATTTATGTACTCCTCGCAGGTTATCGCTTGCGGGGAGTTTTTTTGTAGCACAAGACCGGCAAGCGGATGCATGCTTGCATGTAAATCCATTTGCCGGTCGTAAGAACATGGAGCA
>JAILQS010000061.1 GCA_024698865.1 Lachnospiraceae bacterium
CTGAAGGAAGCTGTAAGCAAATCTCTGGTCCGACGGACAGAAATCACATATAAGGCTAGGCTACGAGAGATATAATACATCCCGGAATACCCAACAAAAGTGCACTGTTTTCGGCGAAAAAAGTGCACTTTTGTTTTGCTAATGTATAAATGTATCAGCAAGACAAGAAGGAGGGTATTATGGATAGAAATTTAGGAAAGCGTTTTGTAGTGTGGATCCTGTGTACGGCATTGGTGATGACAACCGACCTGCTGTCACCGTTATCGGGAATCCGGGTTCAGGCAGAGGAGGCGCCGGTTTTATTGGATGTCTCCGACGTTGAAGTAGATCAGGTGATCATGGAAGGAGATCCCTATTGGTGTTCGGGCACAGTTTCCGGCAACGGAGATGAGTTGGTGCTTGATATGGAAAGTATCGGTTTCTCTGCATCTTGGACCAATCAGGCTTTGTTAAAAAATGTTGGTGTGGAGAGTGACCAAACATACCTGTACCGGGCACAGATAGTGTCCGACCGCGACAGATCGATCACGGTACTTGTGAATTCAGATGTATATCATATAGATCTGGTTGCGGAGGAAGAGTATTGGTTTGAGACAGTCTTTCATACCGATGCTGAGCAGAAAAGTACTCAGATCTCATATGAAGTCGGTTACAATCCCGAAGCGGAAAACAGTGGAGCGGGACAGAGCAATCGGATTGTGATCCGTCATCCGGAGGGTGACGTGGTACGGAGACCGGATCTTTCGGCAGCTTCTTTAAGCTGTGAAGTCTGGGGGTTTGATCCCTTCTGGACAAATGGAAGGGTTTATGGTACAGGGAATGATTTTACGATGGAAATGGGCTGTATCGGAGGAAGCACTCCCTGGGCCAATCAGGGGATTCTTCAGATCCCTGTGGAGGAGGAACAGACATATCTTTATAATGTCTACTTGACATCCGATCGGGACAGAATCATCACTGTCTGGTTCAACGGCACCTCTGAACTGTTGACCCTGAAAGCGGATATTCCGGTTCCTTATCAAAAAGAATATCGGACCGCTGTTGGAGAAACAGAACTGACAATCAAATACGCAATCGGGTATGATCCGGAGCATGAAACGAACGGTGCATGGACAGGCAGTGTGATCCGGGTGACTGATTTTGAACCGGAAAAAGCTTTAATGGAGGAACCGGCGTCTGACACTTTGGATGTAACCATCTCGAAGGAGAATGCAACGGTGAAGTTGCAGTGGGATCCTGTCAAAAATGCAGAAGGATATCAAGTCCTTCGAGCGACAGGAAAATATAGTACCTATACTTGTGTGGCGGAGCTTGTTGCAGAGAATACAGAGTATGTGGATGAACCGGCCGGTTCCGTATATGACTATTATTATAAGGTGGTTTGTAAACTGCCGGATTCTGAGGATTTAACATCTGAAATCAAGGCATTGGATCTGGAACTTTTCGGGGATGATCTATGTATTTTCAGTCCCACGGATGAAGTGTCACAGATCAATAAGATTCTAAAAAATATATCCGATAAAATGCTGCCGGCGAACACTGCAGAATTTTCGGAGGAGAGATATGCAGTATTGTTTAAACCCGGTGACTATTCGGCAATCAATACAATTCAAGTGGGATTTTATACAGAGATTCACGGTTTGGGAAAAACACCGCGTGAAGTGACGATTCCCAATATTAACGTGGACGCGTCGACGAATGGGAATGCTTTGGTTAATTTCTGGAGATCGGTGGAAAACTTATCAATTGATACGGGAAACAGTGAGACGGAAGTAAAATGGGCGGCATCTCAGGCTGCACCGCTTCGAAGATTGTATGTTAACGGCAAGTTACATTTGGACGATATCGGAAAAGAAGCCAGTGGCGGGTTCCTTGCGGATTCCCTGATCATTGGACAGACCGGTTCCTGGTCTCAACAGCAATATTTTATCCGAAACAGTAACTTGACGAACGGATGGTACAATGGTGTCTGGAATATTTTGTTTGTAGGGACACAAAATGCACCTGCGACTACGCTAAATTGGGGAAATGCAACTTACAATTCCCATACAAACGTTGAAACTACGGACAGAATCCGGGAAAAACCTTTTTTATATCAAAATGATGAGGGACTTTACGAAGTCTTTGTTCCGGGGCTTAGAGAGAACACGGTAGGTGTTTCCTGGTCAGAAAGCGATATGGGAGAAGGAATTTCTCTTCCAATAGAATCTTTTTACATTGCAAAACCGGGGATGGACAATGCGGAAACGATGAACCTTGCTTTGTCAGAAGGAAAGAACCTGTTACTGATGCCCGGAATCTATGAAGTGGAGCAACCCATTCAGGTAACTCATGCGAACACGGTTGTCCTGGGGCTTGGTATGGCAACAATCCGTGTAAAAAATCAGACATCCGGAATGATTGTCGCGGATGAAGAAGGAATCACTGTGGCAGGCATTTTATTTGATGCAGGTGCGCAGGGGTCTGAGACGCTCTTAAAAGTGGGTGGAGCGAATGCGGGATCGGGCTCTGCCACCAATCCGATTCTTTTGGCAGACATTTTTACCAGAGTCGGCGGAGGAAATGAGGCCGGAAAAACGGAAAAGTCCGTAGAGATCAACAGCAACAATGTGATAGGAGACCATTTCTGGCTCTGGAGAGCAGATCATGGAAAGGATGTGTCATGGACCGGTAATCCGGCGAAAAACGGTCTGGTAGTGAATGGCGATGATGTGGTGATCTATGGATTGTTTGTGGAACATTTTGAGGAGTATCAGACGTTGTGGAACGGGGACAGAGGGAAAGTATTCTTTTATCAGAGCGAACTTCCCTATGATGTGCCGTACCAGGAGGACTGGATGTCCCATGACGGCACAGTGAACGGATATGCATCCTACAAAGTATCTGATCAGGTTCAGGAGCACGAAACCATCGCATTGGGTGTGTATTCTGTGTTTACTTTGACTTCGGAATATATTCAATTGGACAATGCCATTGAAGTGAGTGACACAACCAAGGTGACGAATGCCTGTGTGGTTGCACTGGGTGGAAACGGTGGAATTAAAAATATTGTTAACGGAACGGGAGGTGGAGTAAGCTCGCAAAACACCGAGGCACAGCCTGCACTGACAAAAGTAGGTATAGATGAGTATTTCGGTCGGTCGGTTGCAGAATCGGAGACAGAACCGGAGACAGAACCGGAGACAGAACCGGAGACAGAATCCGGTCCGAAATTCTCCGCCAAGAAAGGTGTGTGCAGTTGGTATTATGCCAGTTCGGATGAAGAAAGACAAAATATTCCGGTGCTGGAGAAATTGGGAATCGGATGGTTTTATAACTGGAATAATCTTCTGGATGTTGGGCGGAAAGCAAAAGGTACCGGAATGGAATATGTTCCGATGCTGTGGGGAGCAGCATCTGTTAATGAAGCTTCATTGCGAGATCTTAGGCAGGGTGTAACGGAAGGGTTGTATCATGAAGTCCTAACTTTTAACGAACCGGATTTGCAGATGCAGGCGAACATGAGTGTAGAAGATGCGTTGGATTCCTATGGACAGATTGTACAGGCACTTGACGGTGTGGATATTCGTATTGGAAGCCCGGTGGGAGCGGCAGCCGAGAGTGCATGGCTGGAAGCGTTCATGAACGGTGCGGATGAGAGGGGATATCGAGTGGATTTTATTGCCATTCATGTCTATCAGGATCCAACGCATCCTGAGTCAGTTGCTTCTTTGGAAGAAGCTTTAGAAAGGCTTCATGAGAAATATCAAAAACCAATCTGGATTACCGAGATCGGTTCCACAGATGTATCGGGAAACTGGAACTGGCCTCTTTACGGAACCCTGAATCATGACAGTTCGATTCAGTATATGTCAGAACTTACACAAATGCTCGAGAATAACGAGTATGTGGAAAGATATGCGTGGTTTGTAGACTCGTCCAGTGACATCGCCGGAACAGAATATACCAGATTATTTGATACGCAGGAAGATAAATTGACCGCAGAGGGCAGATGTTATGCGGTTGTGGGAACGGAGAGAATGTCCGAGACAGTGCCGGAAAAAATGGAACCGGAGGAGAATACACCGGAGGAAGTTGTGCCGGTGGAAACAATCCCGGAGGATCATACCCACGTGTCTCCAAAGCCTATAAGCGAAAAAAAGAATTACTGCAAAAATGTTTGCCGTAAGATTGCAGTTGCACTGATTAAAACAATCAGTCAATTGTTGAAGAGGCTGTTTGTATAAATAAAATCAATCAAAATTCTTTCATTTCAGGGTCACACACATCCCCCGGGGTACCGCCTATGTGTATCCCGGGGTTTTACAGCTTCATTATGAGAGAGGTGCTCGATGTGTTTCTCGATATTCTTCCGGCGTATAGCCCGTCTCTTTTTTGAAGATCCGGAAGAAATACTTGCTGTTGTCGTATCCGACTGCTTTGGCAATCTGATATGGCTTTTTGTCTGTTTTTTCCAACAATTCTATGGCCTTGCTGATTCTTAACTGTGTGAGATAACTGCTGTAGGTCAGACCGGTGTTTTTCTTAAACAGGTGGCTGATGTAGCTTCGATTCAGGTAAAAAAGGGACGAAAGAAAGTCCAGATTCAAATCATTGTAATATTTTTTTTCTGTGTACATCATGATCTGATCTACTACATCAGAGGAAGCATATTTATTGTTTTTTTCTAACATATTACGGATATTGGAAAAGAACAGAGTGACATAATTTTGTAATTCATCAAAGGAAAAGATGTTTTCCAAAATAGTTTTTGCATTATTGGAGTCAACAGAAGAATTCACTTTGATATAATCATTCAAAATCTGTCGCCCCTGATTGATCAAATGGAGACAGTAGTATTTCATGTCTCGCAGCGTCAATGTGGTGTCTTTTGCGTATTCATCAAAAAGACTGCAGATTAGCTTGTTAACCGCATCCTTCTCTGCGGTTTCCACACGGAACAAAAAGATTTCTTCCATGGACCATGTGATGGGGCGGATCTGAGGTTCTGTACCACTGTAGAAGAAATAGTGCTCGTTGTCAGCATGGGTGGTGGAATTCAAGGCGTCACAGGCTTCCCGGTAAGCGATATGAGAAAGTTCAAGGCTCTGTCCGGCGCTGCTGATGCCGATTCTGAGTGCAATGTCCTGATCCGCGAAGTATTGGATCAAAGAGTGGGAAATGTTCCTGACATATGGTTGTATTCGATTTTCATGCTGTTCCTCGAAGGAGAGGAGCAGCGCACCAAGCGATTCATTCTGAAGATTCGGAACATAGATGCAGAAGTAGTTCATATCATTTTCTGTGATAAAATCCTGCATTGTGGCAGCCGGTAAAACATGGTCGGAATAGAGTAACAACATATAATAAATGCGGCTTTCCCGATGGAGTGTGATAAATTTTGTGGAATGGAACCGGCCGATTCCACTCTGATATCCAAGCAGAAGTGACTTCAGAGTCTGTACGTCATATTCATATTTGATGGATTCTTGCTCTTCGCTGATCTTGATGATGTAATCGGCATTCTTCTTGTGTTCTTCGATGGATCTGATCGCAATGTTCATTGCCTGATGAATTTCTTCTTTGGGAAAAGGTTTCAGGATATATTTGCAGGCATTGTATTCAATGGCTTTATGCGCATATTCAAAGTCTTTGTATCCGCTGATGACGATAATGGGAATATCCGGGAGAATATCGCGAATATTGACCAAAAACATTCCACCGTCCGTCCCCGGCATATTCATATCTGTTATGATAATATCCGGATGCACATTTTTGACAAGAGTCAGTCCTTCTTCGCCGTTTGATGCTTCGCCGATACAGGAAATGTCACCCGCAAAAGACTCCAGCTTTTTTAAAATGCCTTTTCTTGTTAACGGCTCATCGTCAACAACAATATAGGTATACATTATGTCTCCTCCTTAATGATGGGAATGCAGATTGTGATCGTAGTTCCTTCTTGTTCTTTACTTTCTACACTTAAACCGTAGACGGCACCATAGTATAACTGTATACGGGAATGGATATTTTTTAAACCGATGCTTTGATGTTCCCGATGTCCGAGCTCATTTAGCTTGGATTCAGACTGTAGCAGATCATTCAGACTCCGAAGTTGTCGTTCATCCATTCCGATTCCGTTATCCCTGATACGAATACGCAGAATATCACCTTCTACATCGGCACTGATTGTGATGATTCCTGAAATCATACAGTGTTTAAAACCATGGTTGATACAGTTTTCGACCACCGGTTGCAGGATCAGTTTTAAAACACGGTAGCTTCGATATTCGTCGGGAATATTGTATTGAATGGAAAAACGATTATCAAATCGGATCGTCTGGATAGATACATAATCCATCACATGGTGGATCTCATCATCCAAAGAGACCAGTTCACTCTGTGTTTTGATACTGTAGCGGAACATATTTCCAAGTGCCATTGAGATAGTAGCAATGGATTCCACCTCTTCTATTTCCGCAATACTGTTAATGGTTTCCAAGGTGTTGAAAAGAAAATGGGCGTCAATTTGTGCCTCAAGGGCGCGCATCTGTGCATCTAACGTAATCAGTTTGTTCTGATAATCCTTTCGAATATATTCATTGAGAGAATCAATCATTTGATTGTACTCAGTGTATAGCAGACCGATCTCGTCCTTACGCTTTGTATATTTGTCGGAATAAGCAGGCTTTTCCAGATGAGTGGTGTGGATGTGTCTGGTCAATAGCGTAATCGGACGGATGACGTAGGCCGATAAGGGATAGTAGATCACGGTTAACAGTAATAGAATGAGTAGAGCTATACCAAACATCAACATACGGACATTCTGCAAATGAGAGGTGTAGGAACTTAAGTTGATCTTGGCATCGACTCTGACCGGCCAGTTGTCCAGTACGATGCTTCTGCTTAATATATTGTCGGAATTGTATTTAAAAAAGGATTTTTCAATGTTATCAATATTATTATAATATATCTGAGAAGTGTCGTTTTCTGCATGGATGTTTATGTAAAGAGCATTGGGCAGTGTGTTGATGGAGGACAGGTCAAAGATTGCCGGATTGCAATCGATCAATACAACGCCTAAGAATCTGCCGGAGTATACATCGTAGAGTGCCTTTGCAAAAAAGACAGATTCCGTGGAACGGAGGATGAAAGGTTTTTGGGAAACATCACTGATATACATTTTGCCGTGTAGTGCCAGTGTGTCCAGATACCACTCATCTTCATCGGGAACATAATCATAGCTGATGTCGATTCCGTTTCCCCATCCGAAACTTTGGTGGTTTGGTAAAAGAACAAAGATACCGTTGATATTTTGATTTGTGAATAAGAAGGTCTGGCAGATATATTTGATATTTTGGCGGCTGATGTACAGATCATAATAGGTAGATTCCTGTGAGGGATCACTGTATTTTTTTATATTATCGATCAAGGTTCCGGAGTTTCCGGTATCCGTCTGGAAAAGGAAAGTTGTGTTATTGATGTCCTCGATCGCATCTTCTGTATGAATGACGGTGTTGTTTACAATATTATCTACCATTTGAGTCATTTGGTCGTTGAATAATTCCGTGTACTTACTTAGTATATATCCCGTAGAAACCAGGACTGCAATGAGGGCACATATAAAGTATAATGCAAAAAAACGCATTGTCAGTTTCATATCACAAGATCCATCCTTTCTTTGAGAACCGAAAATCTAAAAATAGTATACCATAACGAACAACAAAAGTACACTATGAAAATGATAATATGTAACTATCAAAAAAACTTAGGAGGTATTGATTTATGAAAAAGAAGTTTCTTTCACTTGTACTTGCAGCCGGAATGACCATGAGTCTTCTTGCCGGCTGTGGAAACAGTGAAGCAACATCTACCCAGTCCCAGGACACGCAGGCACAGACCGCAGAGAGTAGCGAGGAGACAAGCTCTGAAGCTACAGAGGCTGTGGCGGCAACAGCAGATGATGTAACGATCACAATGATGTTCTCAGGGGTTGCTTCGGAGAATGATTTTGAGACAGAAGTTCTTCCGAAATTGATCAAAGAAAAGTTCCCCAACATCACTCTGGAAGTGACTAAGCTTCCCGATGATCAGTACTACACAGCTTTGAAGACTAAGCTTGCCAGTGGCGAGTGCCCGGACATTATTTTGGTACAGCCCAAATATGCAGGATCCAATTCCGTGATTGAACTTGCAAAAGCAGGATACCTGATGGATCTTTCGGATCTTTCCTTCCTGGATCTGGCAGGAGATGCAGCAAAAGAGGCATTTACCTATGATGGAAAAGTGTACGGTGTAGCACAGGGGGTTTCCATCCTGGGAACTTACTACAACAAAAACATGTTTGATGAGAATGGCTTGGAAGTCCCTAAAACATGGGATGAGTTCCTGGACTGCTGTGAAACTTTAAAGAATGCAGGTATTCAGCCTATCGTTATGGGTGACAAGGATGCCTATGTAATGCAGTTTGGATTGTATCAGATTGCAGCAAACGAGGTATATCCCAACAATGCATCTTTTGATGATCAGTTGAGAACCGGTGAGACAAGCTTTGAAGATGAAGGTACCTGGGACAAAGTCCTTGAGATGTACTATGAATTGTATGACAAAGGGTATGTAATTGAATCTTCTCTGGGACTCGGTGCAGCACAGGCAATCCAGATGTTTGTGGACGGAGAAGCAGCAATGACCTTTGACGGTTCCTTTAACGCGGCAGCTTTAACTGCTGATGGAAAGGTTGATTTCGAGAGAGGTTATTTCCCTCTTCCTGCAGTAAATGGTGATACCTATGCATCCATGGCACCCGGTGGCGGTCCTGCAGTTTATGCGGGAACACAGCATCCGGATGAGGTGAAAGCAATTTTGGAGTACTGGTTTGATGGTGAATCCCCTGCATATCAGGCGTTTGCAAGCACCGGAAATGTTATCATTACCTATGGTTATGGTGCAGATCAGAATGATGCAATGTTCGATGCATTTCTGGATCTCTATAATCAGGGGAAAGCATGGTATTGGTGTAATCAGGCATGGCCGTCCGGAACTGAGAATGAGATGGAATCCCTGTTCGGAAGTATGATCGGAGGCCAGGGCACCACGGTGAGCGATATTACTTCCGGTATGCAGATGAAACTTGAAGAATTGTTAGAGGCAAACTAAGGAATCCTACAGGGTAAAAAAAGAGTGTTGTAGAATAATTCGTTTATTGTGCAACACTCTTTTTATGAAAAGAGGGCATGATATGAAGAAGAAATTTCGCGGTGCATCGCTGGTTATGCCGGACAGAATGTATTTTTTTGTGACTCCGGCTCTGGTGCTGTTTTTAGTGTTTTGGGTGTATCCCGTACTCCAACTGTTTTATTATAGTGTGACAAATTTTAATGGTGTAAATTACAACTACGACTTCGTGGGCTTCAAGAATTATGCAAGGATCATACAGGAAGGATCTTTGATCAATGCAATAAAAAATACGTTCATTTATACGGTAATCATTGTGGTTGGCAGTAATCTGCTCGGGCTGGCATTAGCCATGCTCCTGAATATGAAAATTATCGGAAAAACGGTTTTCCGTACAATGTCATATATTCCTGCTTTGTTTAGTGCGATTGTTGTAGGCTTTATCTGGTCCTATGTTTATATGCCCGGCTCCGGTATGTTGGCAGCATTGTTAAATGCAGTGGGATTGGATGGAAGTACAGTGAATCTTTTGGGCAATTTTAAGACGGCACTTTATAGCATTGCCGTGGTGGATATTTGGAAAAATGTGGGAACGACCATGATTATTTATCTGGCAGGTCTGCAGACGGTGGATGAAAGTCTTCTGGAGGCAGGAAAAATTGACGGATGCACGGAGTGGCAATTGATTCGCAAGATTAAGCTGCCTTTGATCTCTGCAACGATCACAATCAATGTCGTGTTGAATGTTATTGCAGGTTTAAAATCGTTTGACTATTCTTTCATCATGACGAACGGTGGTCCCGGCAAAGCAACTCAGACATTGATGTACATCATATTCAAAACCGCATTTAACGATCAGATGATGGGTAAGGCCAGTGCGTTTAGTGTTGTTTCGTTCATCCTGATCATTGCGATAACGATCGCAATGCTTCGCTTTATGAATAAGAGAGAGGTGGAACTGTAAATGAGAAAGAAAATTGCAAAATGTGTTTTATATTTTCTGCTGATCCTTTACTCGGTTGTGACGGTGATGCCGCTTTTGATTGTAGTGTCCAGTTCTTTCAGAACCACAGGAAATATGACGTCTCCGTTGTCATTATTTATTGAATTTTCACTTGACAGCTATAAAGCAGCGTTCACGAAAATGAATTACATAAACGAATTTATAAACAGTTTGTTGACCACGGGCGGTTCTGTGATCGTGATTGTATTGATCGCTACCATGGCAGCTTATCCGATCGCTCGTATCAAGAGAAAAAGCAGTAAGATGCTCTACTACTTTTTCATTGCAGGACTGGTGATCCCCGCGCAGATGGTCATTGTGCCCATTGCACAGATGTTTGGAAGATTAAATATTCCCAATACCCGGTTTACCCCGATGATCATGTTTATCACATGCAGTCTTCCTTTTTCCACATTTCTGTATACCGGCTTCATGAAAGGTGTTCCGGTGGAGATTGAAGAAGTGGCATATATGGAGGGAGCGAGCCTTTGGAAAAGGTTCAGTCAGATTGTCTTTCCGCTTTTAAAACCGGCAACTGTGTCAGTTGTGATCACACAGGGATTGTGGATCTGGAATGACTATTTCTTCCCGATGGTGTTTGTGACGAAGCGGAGTCAATATTCCATTCCGGTCGGAATGATCCAGTTTTTGGGGGACAGGGAGAATCCGGCACAATGGAATACACTTTTTGCAGCATGCGTATTGTGCGCCCTGCCGCTGATCCTGGTGTTTATGGTTTTACAAAAACAGTTTATTAACGGTATTGCAGCGGGTGCGGTTAAAGGATAAGAGAGAATTATGAAAAAAGAGAAGAAGGTATTTCGCAATGTGAGCATTAAGACTCAACTGATTGTGGGATTTCTCATCCCCATTGCGCTTGTATTTGGGGTGGGGAAATATGCGTATCAGAAGGCGGCTCAGGGATTGATCCGCAATTATGAAGAGTCCGCGAAAGTTGCCATACGGATGACAGCAAATCTGCTTGACCAAGGTTTTACATCCGTCAATGCAGATTCGATAGAGTTGTTTGCGGATGATACATTATGCCAATATGTCCGCAATCGTTTCGGTACGGATATGATTGCAAAGCAGAGCAACAATTCCGCAGCAGTGAACATAATTTCCACAAAAGCAGTGGCAAATTCATATGTTTCTGCGATCCATCTGATCACACCTGCCGATACGGATACACTCAGTACGGCAGGCGCCGGGGCAAGAACTTTTTCCACGGAGGAGTGGGAAGAAGAACACGGAATCACCGGACAAACAGCGATGGATTGGACGGACAGCCATGGACAGTTGGATGATAAGCTGGGAAGCGGAAGAAATAAGTATGTCAGTACACTGATCAGAAAAATGGATGGAGTCAATGCCTATATTTTATTTGATATTGATCCGACGGCTATTTTGAAGGTTCTTGGAGAATTGGATTACGGAAAAAATGCGAAAGTGGCATTTTTAACCGGTGAGGGACATGAACTGTCAGCAAATGAGGAGGAATTTTTCACCGATACAGATTTTTATTTGTCCGGTTTGGAAAATGATGACAGTGAAGGCTCCCGCTATGTGACAGTGGGGGGTGAAAAATATCTCTATCTTTACGCAGAATGTGCGTTAAACAAATCTCAAGTGTGCGCGTTGATCCCGGAGCGGGACATTATGACAGAAGCCTTGTCCATGAAACGAAATATTTATTTGTGGATCGCTTTTGCATGTGTTTTGTCCGGAGCGATAGCAACGGGAGTGATCATGGGAATAACCCGTAATATTTCCGCTGTCGTCGGGTTGCTCTCCAGAATGGCAAATGGAGACTTGACAATGTCGATTCATAAGACTCCCAAAACGGAATTCGGCAGGTTGACCGGGCATGTACGAGAAACAGCAGTGAACACAAAGAATCTCATTGTAGACGTTAATGCAATTGCGGATAAAGTGGATGGAATCGTGAAAAAAACGGATGCCATTGCCAGAGAATTGGAGCAGGAATCGTCCGGAATACTGAGTGCGGCACAGGATATTGATGAAGGCATGAATGAGCAGGCGGACGAAACTCAAAGCTGTCTGGAAAAGATGGGGAATCTTGCAGATCGGATCACAGAGACGGAAAACAGTATTCAGCAGATGAATCTTGCTGTCCAAAAGACCGGCGAATTGGTGGCATACAACAATGAAGTGATGTCGGAATTAGAAAATCAGGCGGGGACTATGAGGAAGGATTCCGGGATACTGGATGGCAGAATGCAGGAACTTAGAAATTCTTTAAAAGAAATGGGAGGTTTTGTGGTTGCCATTAGCGAAATCACAGAGCAGACCAATCTTTTGTCACTTAACGCAAGTATCGAAGCGGCGCGGGCGGGACAATCCGGTAAGGGATTTGCTGTGGTAGCGTCAGAAATCAAGAAACTTGCGGATAGTTCAATCGGAGCATTGACGCAGGTGGAAACGATAGTGGAGAGGATTGATCTATTGGCAGAAGATACGCAGAAATCCTGTCAGATTACAGCACAGGGAGTTGCAAGACAGCAAGAGATCGTGCAACAGACGGAATCCACCAATGTTGAGATCAATGCAAGATTGGAGGAACTTAAGGCCCAGCTTGGTCAGGTTAATCGTTGTATGGAAGATATGCTTTGTCAAAAAAATTCGACCCTGGATGCGTTGGAAGGGATATTTGCAGTGATCGAAGAAAGCACTGCCGCCAGTGGAATGGTCAAGGAAGCTGCATCCGGTGAGTTTGAAAAAGTGGATGACCTGGTGAAGATTACAGGAAATCTGACGAATAGCATGGAGGAACTTCGAAGCAAAATTGGAAAATTCCGGGTAACTAAAAATGTGGGAGAACAAAACGCATGAAAGATGGATTTGTATGGGGCGCTGCCACCAGTGCTTATCAGATAGAGGGAGCTTTTAATGAGGACGGAAAGGGATTGTCCATATGGGACACATTTTGCACGGAAAAAGGGCGCATCTTGGAAGGACAAAATGGAGAAGTCGCTTGTGATCACTATCATCGGTTCCGAGAGGATGTGGCCTTGATGAAGCAAATTGGTTTAAAGGCATATCGTTTCTCTGTGTCCTGGGCAAGAGTTTTACCGGAAGGAATCGGCAGGATCAATAAAGCCGGAATTCAGTTTTATGTGAATCTGGTTGATGAGTTGCTTCAAAATGGGATTGAGCCATACCTGACACTGTATCATTGGGATCTTCCGGCTGCATTGCAGGAGAAAGGCGGTTTTCTGTCGGAAGAGAGTCCGGAATGGTTTGCATACTATACAGAAGTCATCGCGCAGGCGTTAGGGGATAAGGTGAAGCATTTTTTTACGTTCAACGAGCCGCAGTGTTTTATCGGAGGAGCTTTTAATGGAACAATGTTTGCTCCGGGAATTCAAAAAAGTACGGATGAATTGGTTAAAATGGCTCATCACGTTATGCTTGCACATGGGAAAGCCGTAAAAAAATTAAGAGAGCTGGTTGCAGACTGTAAGGTGGGTTATGCACCGACCGGCGTATTTTATCTCCCGGCGGACGAAAAGCCGGAGAATATTGAGGCTGCCAAAAAGGCTAATTTTGATGTGACGGAAGAAAACTGGTTAGAGGGAATTTCCTGGTGGAGTGATCCGGTCATTTTGGGACATTATCCGGCATGCCCGGAAAAGTTGAGCGCGATTCTAAAAACGATCGTGAAACCAGGAGATTTAGAGCTGATCAGTCAGAAGATTGACTTTTATGGGCAGAACATTTATCAGGGAACTTTGGTGCGACGAGAGGGGACTTCTTATCGAAAATCTTTTTTCCCTTGCGGACATCCCAAGACTGCAATCGGGTGGAAGGTAACACCGGAGGTTCTCTATTATATTCCCCGGATGCTTTATGAGAGATATCATCTTCCGATTCTGATTACGGAGAACGGAATGTCTTGTCACGATGTAATTTCTTTGGACGGTAGGGTGCATGATCCTAACCGTATCGACTATTTGACGCGATATTTGAGAGAGATGGATCGGGCAATTCAAGAAGGGGTTGCGATAGAGGGATATTTTCACTGGAGTCTCATGGACAATTTTGAGTGGGCCAATGGATACAATGAAAGATTCGGTTTCATTTATGTGGACTATACTACCGGTAAAAGAATTTTGAAAGACAGTGCATATTGGTATGCGGATGTGATAAATTCTAACGGCGATCGTATCTATAAAAAATAGCCAAACATGAGTTGCTGCCATCCAAGTGCACAACTTGGTCCGACGGAAAGTCCCACCGACGGAACGAGAAGAGCAAGCGTAGCGCAGACCGGTTGCCACTTGTGGCAAACTTATAAAAGACAGGCTCTGTCTGGTGGTGGCCGGTTTTTGTTCGCGCGCCATGGGCGCGCTCTAACGGGTGAAAGTCCCGAACACACCCAGATAGTGGGAAGTGTATAGCTGAACAGCAGAATATCGAGGCGATACTTGGGGCGAAAGAGAAAGAGAGAGAGGAGAAGAAAGAGGAAGAAAAGCAGATATGCCTCGTGGCAAGGATGAAGGCCTGTCAGATGATATGCGCAGCGACATGTACAAAGCACTTGAAATAATATCCGGCAACCTAAAAGAAATGTGTGAAAAACAGTGAAATAAAATATTCCGGTAGTTCCCCCGCTCGAAAGAGTGGGGGAATTTTTAGTTATGGATGTCTATTATGTAATAGCCTTTTAAATGCTCGCTTTTAATTCTCAGAAAATTGGGAATCATAGTGACGATACGTGCACCTACATTGTGCTGTGTGGTGCTGTAATTTTTGATCAGATCCTGGACGGTTTTCCATTTTTCATGGGAATGATCGCCGGGTGAACGTCCTCCCAAAGCCATCGCTTTAAGGCACCGTTGTTAATGACACTTTGATGAGACTTGAAGTTTTTAACATATGTTTTCTGCTATAGAACATTTCCGCAATATTTCTCATTGCTGAGAATTCGCCTGATCGTTGAGCCATGCCAGATATCTTTACTGGTGGGTGACAGGATTTTCATCTGTGTCAGTGAAGCGGCGATGTTGTTTAACTTGTCAATACTACAAGGAGTGTGCAGGAGAGGAAATATAAATTTCGAGATATTGTAAATTTCGAGATATTGTAAATTTTGAGAAAACGAAATATAATATCCTTGGTTTATTGTACATAGTCCGAGGAGGCACTAGATGGAATATTTGACCGTTAAAGAAATGGGAGTGAAATGGGGCGTAACAAGCCGAATGGTGAATGTTTATTGTTCTACAGGAAGAATTCCAGGAGCAATAAAGAAAGGGAATCTTTGGCTGGTGCCGGAAGATGCCATTAAACCTATGGATCAACGAAAAAAGAAGGAGAAGGAGTAGCAGGGTCATGAATAAAAAACCGCACAATTTACAACCTCATGCGAAAATGCTTCTTTCTTCATTGAGGTCTATGGGATATACGGATGAGACTGCCATAGCAGATATTATTGATAATAGTATTTCGAGTGGAGCGTCTGAAATACAGATTTATTTCGACTGGGAGAAACGCAGAATTATCATAGCAGATAATGGAAATGGCATGAGCTCAGAGGAACTGCTGAAAGCAATGGAAATAGGCTCAGCAGATCCTGCTGTGATGAGAGCGTCAGAAGATTTAGGACGTTTCGGTATGGGAATGAAGACCGCTTCATTTTCAATTGGTAAGAGCCTTTATGTTATCACTAGGAAAAATGCAAATATATCAAATGCTGAATGGGATCTTGACTATGTTGCAGATAATGATGAATGGGAAGTGTTGATTCACCCGACGGAAAGTATTAATGAAGAGATAGAGTCTGTTTCTGAACTGGTTGACTTTAAGAGTTGGGATCAAGGGACCATAATTATTCTATGAAGATATATTGACAGCTGATTTTTCACAAATAAAAAAGGATTGTGGAAAATTAGATGTTGTTATAGGAGGCCCACCTTGCCAGGGTTTTTCGAATGCAAATAGAACAAGAAGACAATTAATAAATGGTAGTAATGAATTAGTAAAAAGATATGTAAAAGCAATTGAAGAAATACGACCTCGGATTTTTGTTATGGAGAACGTAAAGACTATCGCTTCAGACACACATTCTTTTTGTTTAACTTATGGCGATAAGGATTATATTGTAAATAAACTAGGAATCCAGACTCATGATAAAGAGATAGTTCTTTATGAAGGTAGCAGTGTAGAGGAAGTATATACTCTTTCTGACGAATACTTAGAGAATTTGGATAAGTTAGTTTTTCTTACAGAAGAAGAGCTGTACTTTGTTTACAATATTTACAAGAAGAGAAAGCAGCTGGATAGACTCTTTTCAAAGCAATGCAACGAAAAAGTATTAGAAGGTATTATAGAAAAACTGGTAAAGAGAGAAAATTTGCCGGATTGGTTTAATAACAACATATCAGAGGCGAGAAAAATCCTTGAGAGTATTCTTAAAAAACATGTAGCTACTACATTGGAAATGAGTGGCTTAATGGAATTTTGGAATATTCATAGGTACTTTCAAGGACTTGTCGAACTGGCAAATAAGGATGCGATATTTGAGCATGAATTAGAGAATCATTCAATTAAGGTGAGGTTGCATACATATATTGTAATAGATTATGTACATAAAGCATTAACAAAATTGGGTTATAAGATAAAAGGCGAGGTGCTAAATGCTGCTAAATATGGCGTCCCACAGACGCGTGAGCGCTACGTGCTGATTGGAGTATATAGTCCTAAGGAAGATGTAGAAATACCAATGCCTTCCCCAATAATTGATGACCCAAGAAAATATATCACTGTTCGTGAGGCAATTAAAGACCTAGAAGCAATTGAGCCTACTACGGGAACAATGGATGAAATACAGAGAAGAATAAATCTTCCGACTATCAATTCCTATTATCGAAAGTTGGTTATGAAAGATGGGTATCGAGCAATTAATAACCATGTGTGTACCGCAACGAGAGAACTATCTCTAGAACGGTTTGAACAAATTGAACCTGGTAAAAATTTTCATTCATTGCCGGACGAATTAAAGTTGCAGTATGAGAATCCAAGTAGGACACAAAATACGGTTTACAGGCGATTGGATCCAAATTTGCCGTCAGAGACTGTGGTAAATGTAAGAAAATCAATGTGGATTCATCCTAAATATAATAGAGCGATTAGTGCAAGAGAAGCTGCTAGGCTACAGAGTTTTCCGGACGATTACATTTTTTATGGAACAAAAGATTCTGTATATCAGCAGATTGGAAACGCTGTTCCGCCCGTTTTGGGGAGAGCAGTGGCTGAAGTTGTTTTAGAATTATTAGGAACCGATAAAAAGGATTATGTCACATTACTCAAATATTAAGAATCGGGATTTGTGGGAGGAATATATGGATCAGATTGTGGAATGGGCAAAAGAACTCCAGAGCCTTGCACAGGCAGGACTCTACTATGGACATGATGTATATGACAAAGAACGCTATCAGCGTATCAGGGAAATCGCGGCAGAAATGATGCTAATGAGATCGGATGTACCTGCCGAAAAGATTACCGGCTTGTTTTGTGGGGATGAAGGGTATCAAACACCGAAGGTAGACACACGCGCAGCGATTTTTAGAGATGGGAAAATACTGCTGGTTTGCGAAAAAGGCAAATGGTCGATG
>JAILQS010000028.1 GCA_024698865.1 Lachnospiraceae bacterium
GGGGTTCGGATTGATGAGGAGGTCAGAATTCCAACCCGTTCCGTAGAGAAAACGGATATCGCACACAATCAGGCGGAGACATTGATAAAATTCACGGATTTATTTGCAAAGAAGGCGTATGATGCGATTGTGATTCTCGGAGACAGATATGAGATGCTCATGGTTGCCATCGCCGCATTCAATCTGCAAATTCCGATTTGCCATCTGTGTGGTGGCGACACAACGGAGGGGGCAATCGATGAAGGTATCCGCCATTCTATTACAAAGATGAGTTATTATCATTTTCCGACGAACGTGGTAAGTCGGGACAGAATTCTCCAGTTGGGCGAAATGCCGGAGCGCGTTTTCAATTACGGTTCCACGAGTGTGGACAACATTGTAAAGATGGATTTGATGGAGCGGAAAGAAGCTTTAGAAAGTGTTGGACTAGACGAAGTGAATTATGCGATTGGAACATATCATCCGGTAACCTTGGAAGAAGGAAGTGTTGAGGAGGAAATGAACCATTTCCTTGATGCAATTAGGAAACATCCGGAGATTACTTTTATAATTACGAAGTCAAATGCAGACCTTGGAGGAGCATTTATCAACGAGATTCTCGAAAAGAGCGAGAAACAGATACCAAACCTTCACGTATTCGCGTCTTTGGGAGTGAAACGTTACCTGTCACTTACCAAATACGCATTATTTATGATTGGCAATTCGTCCAGTGGGATTATTGAAGCTCCGGCACTCAGAATCCCGACGATTAACATTGGTGAGCGTCAAAAGGGGCGTTTGAGAGCAGACAGCGTTATTGATTGTGGGGAAGATACCGCTTCTATTATGAAAGCAATTGACAAAGCACTGGCACCGGAGATGAGCGAGATATGCAGAAAGCAAAGCTGTCCGTACGGAGATGGAAATGCCGCACCAAATATAGCAAAGAAAATCATTGAGATGCTGGAATATCCAATCGACTTGAAAAAGAAGTTCTATGATTTAAAAAGGTAGCGTGAACTCTATAATAGGGATAAAATCCTAAATCTTAGTCACTTGAGAATACGAGAAGAGTGTGCTATAATACTCTCTTGTATATGGTGACAGAAGTGTAAAATAATAACCATCAGCAAAAATGGAGGTATATATGAGAAATATTACAAAAAAAAGTCTGTCAGTTTTTCTCGGACTTTTCATAGCGGCACTTTTGGTAGTGGGAATGAACACAAAAGCACTTGCGGCGACCGGTAAACTCGGGATCAAAACAGACCGTAGTAAAGCAGAGTGTACCTATGAATTACAGGGTGTAGAGATTGCAAACACAGATCAGGTAGAATTGAATGTAACTTATACAGATAGCAACAAGACAGTAAAAAATGTTTTGAAACAGGAAATCCATCTTGATGAGAATAATTACAAGTCAAATGTATTGACCGGTAAATTTGCATTAACGGATTTAAGTGAGTATGCATATGAAGAATATACCGTTGCAGTCAGTGTAAATGGTACGGTATACACAGCAGAACAAAAATGTGATTTCACAGTACATACAAGTAAAGTTAAACTTGAGGTTACAGCAAACAGAGGAAAAGCAAACAAGAGATTTAATCTGGTTTCTACAGAAAGTACAACGGATGTTATCGTACCGGGAGTAGCCAATTCTGTTAAAATCCTTGCATGGAAACAGGGAAGTGCAGAAACAACTGCAAAAGACATTACTCCGGCACAGGCAATTACGAACGCAAGTCTGACATGGGTAGTTAATTCAGATACTTACTGTCCCGGATACGGTGTATATAATTTTAAGGCAGTCATTGTAAATGCCAACCTTACTACACCGGTAACCATCGGAACAACGAGCCTCGATATCCAGCCGATGGCTTCTAAGTTCTATACAAAGGTGAATAATTCTTTAGAAAAAAGCGCATCTTTTGGCGTATATTTAAAAGGATTATATACTCCGCATGGAATTAAGAAAATCAATTTTGTTGTATTTAACAGCGCCAACAAAAAAGTATATACCGCAACCGGTAAAAAGAGAGATTCAGCAGGAACCTATTATTATGCAACCATTACCCAAAAGAATCTCAAATATAAATTAGATAAATATACCGTAAAAGCACAGATTGTTGACAACAAAGGTGGTAAACAGACCCTTGGTGTTCTTGCAAGTGCGGATCGTACTGTAAAGCCGGGTAAACTCAGCGTTAAACTTAAAAAGGATGCAACCGGTAAGGCAACATTAAAGAAGGCTTATATCCCGGGCAAAATTCAGAAAGTATCCTACAAAGTATACTTCAATAAAAAAGGCAAATACAAATTAAAAGAGACCGTTACTGCCAAGAAATTAAAGGACGGAAGCTTCGAAGGTAATTTGGTATTCACAGAGGCCGGTAAATACAAGATTGAAGTAATCGGCACTACATTGTGGAAAAAAGAAGTTAAAATCCAGAGTGCAACATTTAGCGTTAAACGTTCGCACCTTGGTAAAAATGGTTGGTACTATGAAAAATACAATGGAAAGAAATACAAATTCTATTATATTAACAATGAAAAAGTGACTGACCTTACAAAGATTTTAAAGATCAAAGAAAGCACAACTACACATACAAATCATTTTTATATTGAATTAAATCGTGCTGCATGCTGTGTTACAATTTATGCATACGATTCACAGACAAAGTCTTATTGCATTCCGGTAAAACGTTGTTCTGTATCGGTTGGTAGAGATACTTCAACTACGGCGGGAGCCGGCGGTCTTACAGAAAAGACTTCTTATACACCGATTGGAACGTACTCTATTTGTACGAATGGACAGTCTGTAAAATATACGATGAAACCAATGCTTGAGCCGGACGGAAGCACCTGTTATGCAAGATGGGCTTCGCACATTGTAGGAAATGTATATTTCCACTCAATTGCGGTAGGGTCACAATCACACTATGCATTGAACCCGAACCACTACAATAAACTTGGTTCGCCGGCGTCTGCAGGATGTATCCGTATGACAGTTTCAGATGCAAAATGGATTTATGATTATGCATCTAAGGGTTCTGTTGTTAAGATTATAAAAGGAAATGCAAACAGACCGGGACCACTTGGAAAAGAGCCGACAATTAAGGTTTCTTCTTCCATCCACTATGATCCTACCGATCCGGGAGTACCGGATTCCACAAAGAAAAAGGATTATAAAGCAAAGAAAATCAGTGGATATAAGACGAAAAAAGGTGTGAAAGTAGGTTATTAATCTACCGGACACAATGAATAAAGAACCATAATACTAAATATATAACAAGAGAAAAGATGCCGGTAAAGATACCGACATCTTTTCTCTTTTAAAGTGTAAATATTTAAAGAAAGGGAAAATTATTTTTTATATTTTAAACATCTCTACATTTTCAACAAGCGCTTCTGCTTCCTGGTTTACCTTGTTAATCGCATCGGAAACGGTTGACATAGAAGCCAGAACCTCTTCGGTAGAAGCAGAGGTTTCTTCTGCCGCAGCAGCATTTTCCTGCGAAATAGCGGAAAGACCTTCGATGATGCTTACAACATCGCCACAGTTTTCGCTAACGGTGCTATTGATTTTGGCAAGGTT
>JAILQS010000118.1 GCA_024698865.1 Lachnospiraceae bacterium
GAAGAACGCAAGGAAGAAATAATTGATGCAAGACAAAGTGAAGAATTCAGAAAACAGTATGCTTCCTGGACAGGAGATTTTAAAGTGATCCTGAACAAGGAAATATGGAACAGCGTTGAGGTATCTCGTTAGTACGTGTTCCAAAAAGCAAAAGAATAGAGCCTGGTAACCGGAATGGCATCCGGTTGCCGGGCTCTTTGCTGTTATAAGTGCGAATCTTACAATTCACAAATTATAATAATTACGAATCTTATAATTCACAAATTATAATAATTGCGAATTTTACAATTCGCAATTATTTACCGTTCTTGGGAATGGAAGGACGTCGCGGATATTGCTTACACCGGTAAGGTACATTACGCAACGTTCGAATCCAAGGCCGAATCCGGCATGTCTTGTTGTTCCGTATTTACGAAGATCTGTGTAGAATTCGTAATCTTCCGGCACGAGTCCAAGTTCTGCAATACGGGCGTTGAGTTTGTCAAAATCGTCTTCACGCTGACTTCCGCCGATAATTTCTCCAATGCCCGGAACCAGAAGGTCCATAGCTGCTACTGTCTTGTTATCATCGTTCAACTTCATATAGAAAGCTTTGATTTCTTTTGGATAGTCGGTTACGAACACCGGACGTTTGTAAATTTCTTCGGTGAGATAACGCTCGTGTTCTGTCTGAAGATCACAACCCCAGGAAACTTTAAAGTCAAAGTTGTCATTGTTCTTTTCAAGTATTTCGATGGCTTCTGTATAAGTAACATGCGCAAAATCAGAATTTGCAACGTGCTGTAAACGCTCCAAAAGTCCTTTGTCGATAAACTGGTTCAGGAATTTCATTTCTTCCGGTGCATTTTCCAATACGTAGTTAATGATAAATTTAATCATATGCTCTGCCAACAACATATCGTCTTTTAAATCAGCAAAGGCAATCTCCGGCTCGATCATCCAGAACTCAGCTGCGTGACGGGTAGTATTGGAATTCTCTGCTCTAAAAGTAGGTCCGAAAGTATATATGTTACGGAATGCCTGTGCAAAGGTTTCACCATATAACTGGCCACTTACCGTTAAGTTGGTTTCTTTTCCGAAGAAATCCTTAGAAATATCAACTTTGCCATCGTCTGTAGTTGGAAGGTTATTTAAATCAAGCGTTGTTACGCGGAACATTTCTCCGGCACCTTCGCAGTCGCTACCTGTAATAATCGGAGTATGCACGTACACGAAATCTCTTTCCATAAAGAATTTGTGAATGGCATATGCGATAAGAGAACGGATACGAAATACTGCCTGATACGTATTAGTACGGGCTCTCAGATGTGGAATGGTTCGTAAATATTCCATTGTATGACGCTTTTTCTGAAGCGGATAATCTGAGGTTGAAGTACCCTCTACTTCAATTTTCTCTGCCTGAATTTCAAACGGCTGTTTTGCATTTGGTGTAAGCAGAAGTTTACCGGTTACCACAACGGCAGAGCCAACGTTTAACTTACATAATTCCTGATAATTATCAAGAACATCGGCGCTGTATACTACCTGAAGTGTTTCAAAAAAAGTACCGTCATTGAGCACCATAAAACCGAACGCTTTTGAGTCGCGGTTGCTTCGTATCCAACCGCCAACGGTGATGGTTTTGTCACCAAAGGCTTCTTTGTTTCGATATAATTCTTTAATTGTAGTCAAGTTCATTTGAAGAATCCTTACCTTTCCTGTTATTTTCTCATACATTTTTGCAGAACACATTTTAATGAAGATATTCTGCATCAAATCATATGTATAATATAGTGCAGCATATGAAAAAAAGCAAGTTAGATTTTGCTTAAAACAGATGAATACTTGCATTCCGTGCGGGCAGAGGATAGAATAAGGAGAAGATGGAGGTACGAGCGTGTTAAAAGTATTTTTAGTAGAAGATGAAGTTGTTATTCGGGAAGGAATCAAAAATAATATTGACTGGCAGGGGAACGGAATTGAGTTTTGTGGAGAAGCAAGTGACGGAGAACTTGCATTTCCATTGATTCAGAAAGAGAGACCTGACATTATTATTACGGATATCCGTATGCCGTTTATGGATGGACTTGAGCTGGCGCGTATGGTCAAAAAAGAACTCCCAAAGGTGAAGATTATCATCCTTAGCGGACACGAAGAATTTGAATATGCGAAAGAAGCAATAAAAATAGGTGTGGCAGAGTATTTACTAAAACCAATCAATGGAGAGGAATTGCTGGAAGCGGTTCTTAAAGTAGCCGGACAGATTATGAAGGAACAGGAAGAATTAGAAGATATTGAGAAATTCCGCAGCGAAATGAAAGAAAATATTGCGGATGCGAAAAGAAGTCTGTTCCAGGATATGATCAGTACGTCACGCTCGCTTTCGGACGTGTTGGAGCGTGGACGAAGTCTTGGCCTGGAACTGGGTGCATCCTATTACAATATAATTATTTTCCGTGTGAAACAGAAAAAGAAGGATGAAGAAGCGTATTCTACCAAGATAATTAATCTTATGAATGAGATTACGCATTGGTTTGAAAAGAAGACCCATATGATATTATTCGACCGGAATATTGATGGCTATGCGGTGCTTGTTATGGGAAGCAGTCTGGAAGAATTTCAGGCGAATCAGACAGAATGTCTCACCTATATAGAAGATAAAATACAACAGGAACAGACCATCTCCTATTTTGGAGGTATCGGTGAAGTAGTGCAGAGACTTCGGGAGCTTCCGCATTCATTTGAGGAAGCGAGCAGGGCGTTTGCGTATCGTTTCATCATTGAAAATGATTGCTTTATGAACTGCGCGAATTTAGCCTCTACGGTATCTGAGTTGAAAGAGGGAGATGAAGCCGGGCTGGATACGATTAATGTGTCCAATCTGGATAAAAGCAAGATTCTTAAGTTTTTGAAAAACGGAGATAAAGAGGATGTTGCTTATTTTGTCGAGGAGTATATTAACAGCCTTGGGGCAGCAGGGTTTGAATCAATAATGTTTCGTCAGTATCTGATGATGGATATGCACTTTACGGTGATTGCATTTGAAGAAGAACTGGGATACGAAACAGAAGAACTGCGTTCCAAATTTAATGACACAAAGAAAATAGCGGCGATTCTCGGAGATCCGGTTACGACCCAAAAAGCACTGAAGGACTTGTTTGAGGAGGCAATTGAGCGAAGAGAAAAAGTTGCAACAAAGAAATACAGTGCGCTGGTGGATGATGCCAAAGCATATATTGATGCAAATTACAGTAACGAAGATTTGTCGCTTAACACGGTAGCAGCCAATATTAATATCAGTCCGAGTCATTTGAGTGCGGTTTTCAGCCAGGAAACGGGACAGACATTTATCAAGTATCTTACGGATTATCGTATGAGTAAAGCAAAAGAACTGCTTAAGTGTACAAATAAGAGAAGTTCAGAGGTGAGTCTGGAAGTCGGATACAAGGATCCGCATTATTTCTCTTACTTATTTAAGAAGACACAGAAACTTACACCGTCGCAGTATCGTAACAATAACCAGGTGTTAGAGGAGAACTAATTCATGAAAAAAATACGTGCGGTAAAAGAAAAGCTACATAATAATTATGTGAGATATATGGAAAACATGAAGCTGGATGCTAAAATCCGCTTTTCTTTGCTGATTGTAGTGTTGCCGCTGATCATTTTCATGCTGATGTGGATGCTTTGGTTTTTGCGTGCCGGAAACCGATATAGTCAGGTAATCCAAAACGCAACGAAAGCAAGTGAGTTCAGTCTGGACTTTAAGGTGAAGTTCGATTCCGATATGTATCAGGTTGTGTGTGGAGGCAAGGATTTTAAGGAAGCGCGCCCCTATGAGGAAATCCGGTTGGCGGATGATTTGATGGCAACCCTTGAGAATACAACAGACATTAAGAAAAACAAGAGTCGTGCAAAAGCGATCCGCAAATATCTTAAGAACTTAAAGCGATATGTCGGGATGATTGAAGACAACCTTGGTAGCGGAAACCACTATAAAGAGAATTTTCAAATCTGGGAAAATGACATCCAGACCGCTACCGATATTATCCAGGATACGATATTGGAACTTTTGTATTATGAAAACAAAGATATGGAAAATGTACGCGCAGAGATTGGTACACTTACCGCGCATACGATTCTGATTAGTTTCGTGATATGGATTTTGTTAGTAGCATACATTTTCTACTTTACACTACATATTCCTAAAGTTATATCCGATCCGATCCGAGATTTGTGTTATCTTACTGACCAGGTGGCCGGGGGCAATCTACAGGTAAGGGCGCAACTGGAAGGAAGCATTGAGGTCAAAGAATTAGGAAGCTCTCTCAATGAAATGATTAGTGAAATACAGGAACTATTGGATACTGTGCGCGAAGAACAGACGCAGCTTCGAGAAGCAGAACTGGAGCTTCTGCAAATGCAGATTAACCCTCATTTTCTTTATAACACGCTGGATACGATTATCTGGCTTGCCGAAGCCGGAGAGAAGAAAGAAGTTGTTCACATGGTAGGAGCGTTGTCGGATTTTTTCCGCGTGTCATTAAATGAAGGAAATGACATGATTACAATCCGGGAAGAAATGCGACATGCAAAAGACTACCTGGAAATACAGGGCGTACGTTACCGCGACATTATGGACTTTCAGATGGAGGTGGCGCCGGAGATTGAAGATTGCCTGATTCCCAAAATCACAATTCAGCCGATTATTGAAAATGCACTTTATCACGGAATCAAAAATAAAAGAGGAAAGGGTACCATTCGTATTGAAGGTACGACCAGAGGGCATTTGATCATCATTAAAATTGCGGATAACGGAAAAGGAATGACAAAAGAACGTCTTACGTACGTTAGAGAGACGCTTTCCCAAAAAAGACGGAAAGGGGAACATCACGACGTATATGGGCTTCATAATATAAAAGAACGTATTCAACTGGTGTTTGGAGAGGAATACGGACTTAAAATCAATAGTGAATATATGGAAGGAACGAGCGTGGAATTAATAATTCCGAAACGTATTAAGAGTGAATAAGAAACATTTTACATTAAAAAATAGTAGATGATATTAAAAAAAGTAAGATTTTTTTGTTTGGAATCGTAAAAAATCCAACTTAAATCGTAAAAAATCCAACCAAAAAAGTGATTTAATAAAATATTCAAAAAAAATATCAAAATAATGAATTGCATTAAATTCGTAATTCGATAGAATAGTAGTTGCAATAAGCAAACGGTGTAGAAATTTTTCTACACACAAAAAAACATATGGAGGATTAGAAACATGAAAAGTATGAAAAAAATGTTAGCACTCCTCATGGCACTTGTTCTTACATTTGCCTTAGTAGGATGCGGGGGAAGCTCTGATGACGCTGCAGCACCTGCAGACAATGGAGCAACAGAAGAAAAAACTGAAGAAGCACCAGCTGATGACGCATCAGCTGATGACGCAACAGCTGATGACACAGCAGAAGCTGGAGATTCTGAAGGCGGATTAATCAAAGTTGGTTATGCACAGATCGGTGCAGAGTCTGACTGGCGTCTTGCTAACACAGAGTCATTCAAACAGCAGTTCACAGAAGAGAATGGTTATGAATTAATCTTCAACGATGGACAGCAGAAACAGGAAAACCAGATCAAAGCTATCCGTGACTTCATTGCACAGGATGTTGATTACATCGTACTTGCTCCAGTAGTAGAAACTGGTTGGGACACAGTACTTCAGGAAGCTAAAGATGCAGGAATCCCTGTAATTCTTTCTGACCGTGGTGTAGACGTTGCTGATGATTCTTTATACACAACACAGGTTTGTGGTGACTTCGTTCTCGAAGGAAACAACGCTGGTGACTGGTTAGCTCAGGAACTTAAAGACAAAGGTCGTGACAAAGAAGAAATCAACGTATGCGTAATCGAAGGAACAACTGGTGCATCTGCTGCAACAGGACGTAAAGAAGGTTTCGCTGCTAAAGCTGATGAAAACGGATGGAAGATTCTTGACTCTCAGGATGGTGACTTCACTCAGGAAGGTGGCCAGGAAGTTATGGAATCATTCTTAAAGAACTATGATGATATCGATGTTGTAGTTTGTGCAAACGACAACGAAGCTTTCGGTGCTATCGCTGCTATCGAAGCTGCTGGAAAGACAACTGGTCCTGAAGGCGACATCTGGATCATCTCTTTCGACGCTGTTAAACAGGGATTCCAGTACATGGTTGATGGAAAACTTAACTGTGACGTTGAATGTAACCCATTATACGGACCAAAGATTGATGAAATCATCAAAAAACTTGAAAATGGTGAAGAACTTGAAAAACTTTCTCACCCAGAAGAAGGCGTATTCGATTACAAAACAGCTGCTGACTTAATCGACAGCCGTCCATACTAATTCGAATATAGTTCGAAAGTTTAATATCGACATTTAATAATGTTATTTAGGTCGTCGGAGGGCTCCGTTCCTCCGACGTACTTATGTAAAATAGTAACTATTCACAAAGTTTTAAGAAAGGATGTGTCATATGAAAGAAATTCTCACAATGAGACATATTGACAAGAACTTTCCAGGCGTTAGAGCTTTATCTAACGTGGATTTCACACTTCGAGAGGGTGAGATTCATGCTCTTATGGGAGAAAATGGAGCCGGAAAGTCTACCCTGATTAAAGTATTAACAGGTGTAGAAGAGTTTGAATCAGGAGATATCCGTGTAGACGGAATTGAAGGACCAGTTATTAACAGATCTCCGGAAGAAGCACAGAAAAATGGTATTAGTACTGTATACCAGGAAGTAAACTTATGTCCAAACTTAACAGTTGCTGAAAACCTTTACATTGGAAGACAGCCAAGAACTGCGTTTGGAACAATTGATTGGAAAACTATTAATGAGAATGCAAAGAAAGTCTTAACTGACCTCGATATAGATGTAGACGTAACAAAGAACGTCGAAGACTGCTCAGTAGCTATTCAGCAGATGATCGCTATCGCCAGAGCAGTTGATATTTCAGCTAAAATCCTTATTCTTGATGAGCCTACATCAAGTTTGGATGATAACGAAGTAGAAAAATTATTTACACTGATGCGTAAACTTCAGTCTAAAGGAATGGGTATCATTTTCGTAACACACTTCCTTGAGCAGGTTTATGAAGTATGTGATAAGATCACTGTATTACGTAACGGTGAATTAGTTGGTGAGTTCACAGTAGAAGAGTTACCTCGTGTACAGCTTGTAGCTAAGATGATGGGTAAAGACTTCGACGATCTTGCAGAAATCAAGAGCGCTGCTACAGAAACTGACAACTCACATAAAGAAGTACTTATCTCAGCAAAACAGTTGGGATCCCGTGGTGCTGTTCACCCATTCGATGTTGATATTTACAAGGGTGACGTTATCGGTCTTTCCGGTCTGTTAGGATCCGGACGTTCCGAACTTGCAAGAACTATCTACGGTATCCAGAATCCTGATGAAGGAGAACTTTTCGTTAAAGGTAAGAAAGTTCATATCAAACAGCCTATCCAGGCTATGAAACTTGGAATGGGTCTTTTACCTGAAGACCGTAAAGATGAAGGTATTATCGCAGACCTTTCTGTTCGTGAAAATATCATCATTGCACTTCAGGCTAAGAGAGGTGTATTCCGTTTGATCAGTAGAAAACAGCAGGAAGAATTTGCTGACAAATACATTGATATTTTGCAGATTAAAACTGCTCACAGAGATACTCCTATCAAACAGCTTAGTGGTGGTAACCAGCAGAAAGCTATCCTTGGTAGATGGTTACTTACAGATCCTGATTTCTTAGTACTTGACGAGCCTACTCGTGGTATCGACGTAGGAACCAAGACTGAAATTCAGAAATTAGTTGTTAAACTTGCAGATGAAGGTAAGACAGTAGTATTTATTTCTTCCGAAATCGAAGAAATGATTCGTACATGTAGACGTATGATCATCATGAGAGATACATACAAAGTAGGAGAATTACCTGAAATGGAAATCAGCAAGGACAATATTATGAAAGCTATTGCAGGAGGTGCCGAACATGAATAAAGAAACAAGTACTTTGAAGAGAATGGTCGGACACCAGTTGTTCATGCCAATCATTTCTTTGATTATTGTTATGTTAATTACAGTAGTCTACAAATCACTTTTTGGAAAAGATGGAGTACATCTTGACCTCACCTTCTTCCAGATTCAGATTACAAACGGACATTTATACGGATATCTTATCGATATCTTAAACCATGCAGGTGGTCTTGTAATTCTTGCCATCGGTATGACTTTAACAGTTGCATCTTCTGCAGGTACAGACATCTCCGTAGGTGCTGTAAGTGCTTTATGTGCTGCTGTATGTGTTCGAGTATTAGGTAGAGAAAACGTAGTTGCTGATTATTCCACAGGAGTATACATTCTTGCGTTTATCGCAGCAATGTTAGTTGGTGCACTTTGTGGTGTATTTAACGGATATCTGGTAGCTTACCTTGATATTCAGCCAATGGTTGCCACATTGATTTTGTTTACCGCAGGTCGTGGTATGGCACAGTTACTTGTAAACGGATATATCATCTATGTTCGTAAAGAATCTTACAAATGGTTGGGATCTTTCTTCCCACATATTCCGTTACCTAGTGCGCTGATCGTTGCCATGGTGGTTGCGGTTGTAATGTATCTGGTACTCAATAAAACGGCACTTGGATTATACATCCAGGCTGTAGGTATCAACAAAAAGGCCAGCCACGTAGTAGGTCTTAACTCTAAAATGATTATCTTATTAACATACGTATTCTGTGGATGGTGTGCATCTATCAACGGTCTCATCAAATCTTCAGAAATCGCATCCGTAGACGCGAACAATATCGGTCTTATGATGGAATTGGATGCCATCCTTTCTGTTGCTATCGGTGGTAACAGCCTTGGCGGTGGTAAATTCAACTTATTCGGAAGTATTATCGGTGCAGTAACTATCCAGGCTCTTTCTACTGTATTGTTATCAATGTCAGTTGAGTCTACACAGGTACCGGTATTTAAAGCATTATTGGTAGCAGCAATCGTTGTATTCCAGTCTCCGGAAATCCAGAGATGGCGTCGTAACAGAAAAGCTAGAGCAGCAGCTGCAGGAAAGAAGGTGGCATAGAATGAAAAATCTTATAACAAAAATGAGTACACAGGCATTCGTAATCATGGTTACTATAATTCTTTTCATTATTATGTATGCCGCAGGATGCGTAGTTTACGCAGATAAAAACTTTACAAATATTCAGGTTTTCTTTAACTTATTCATCAGTAATGCAGGTCTGATTATTATCAGTGCCAGCATGACAATGGTTATGATTTCCGGTGGTATTGATATCTCTGTTGGTTCTCAGGTAGCACTTGTTTGTATGATGATGTGTGACCTTGTTATGAACAAACATGTACCAACCGCTGCAGCAATCGCTATTTGTATCGTATATGGTATCGTATATGGTATCTATGCAGGAGTCATGGTAGCTTATCTGAATATCCAGCCATTCATCGTTGGACTTTCAGGAATGTTCTTTGCAAGAGGTATGACAGCCGTGATCAACACAGGTATGCTTTCTATTGCAGATAAAACATTCGATGTACTTGCTAAGACAAAAATTATGATTCCAATTGATTTCCTTGCTAAGGTAAATAAGAGAGGTATGAAGATTTATCCTAACTTATACCCAAGTGTAATCATTGCATTCCTTGTTCTTGTAATTATGTTCGTAATGTTGAAATACACTAAATTCGGTCGCGCAATCTACGCTATCGGAGGAAATGAGCAGTCAGCATTATTAATGGGACTTAATGTTAAAAAGACAAAATTCTTAGTATACTTATTAGATGGTGCTATCGTAGCACTTGGTAGTGTAGTTTACTGTATGAATACTTGCGGTGGTTTCGTTGCTCAGGCTCAGGGTCTTGAGATGGACGCTATCGCGGCAGCCGTAATCGGTGGTACATCACTTATGGGTGGTGTAGGTAATGTATTTGGTACATTATTAGGTGTAATGACAAAAGCTACAATCGAAGCATTGGTTTCTTTCCAGGGATCACTTTCTTCTTGGTGGGCTAAGATCATTATCGCTACACTTCTTGCATTCTTCATTATTTTACAGAGTATCATTACTCGTATTAAAGCAAAAGCAAGAGACTAATCAGAATATATTTGATTTCACTACGAAATACATAGGGGAACCTGTCGTGTAAACGACAGGTTCCTTTTTTGTAGCACAAGACCGGCAAGCGGATGCATGCTTGCATGCAAATCCATTTGCCGGTCGTAAGAACATGGAGCACGAAGTGCGGAATGTTCGGATGCGAAATCGAGTAGGAGGCAGCCTACTCGATTTTACTTGTTTTCAAAAAACACACAAAAACAGGTTGTATGTTTTTTGAATAAAAAAACTATTGTATACATGTACGTACAAGTGCTATAATAATACCAACGACAATAGGACTAAAGTACGAGACATCAGCTGGAAATTATAAAAAATATAAGAGGAAGAAGTAATGAAAGAAGAAAGAAAACCAAAGTATTACGTTTTGATGGACAATTTAAGAAAGGATATTGAACGTGGAATCATCCAGCCGGGCGATAAAATCGAATCCGAGAACCAGCTGGCTGAAAAGTACAAAATGAGTCGCCATACCGTCAGAAAAGCACTTTCTATCCTTGAGAGTGAAGGTTATATTGTGGCAGAGCACGGCCGCGGAACTTTTTGCAAAGAAAGGGACATGAGTATTAAAAGCACGAAGAATGTAGCAGTAGTTACGACCTACATCTCAGATTACATTTTCCCTAGATTAATTCAGGGGATGTATCAGACTCTGGATGAAGAGGGGTATAGTGTCATTATTAAGAATACCGGTAACAGCCCGAAACTTGAAGGGAAGATATTGCAGGAGTTAATTGATAAAAATATCGATGGTTTGATTATTGAGCCGAGCAAGAGTGAAATCTATTCTGAAAATGTTGAGCTATATAAAAAGCTGGATGAATATAGAATTCCTTATGTATTTATTCATGCAACCTACCCGCAGTTGGAGGATAAGCCGCATATTGTTATGGATGACATTGGTGGTGCCAAAATACTTACGCAGCACCTGATTGATTTGGGACATAAGAGAATCGCCGGAGTATTTAAGGCAGATGACAATCAGGGTGCCGAGAGACATCGTGGCTATATTGAAGGATTAACGTCAAATGGGATGACATACGATCCGAATATAGTAGCCCTTTTTCACACGGAAGACAAAGACTACAAACCGGTAGCAGAGGTTTTAAAATGGGTGAAAAGCGGTGAAAAGATCGATGGAATCGTGTGTTACAATGACCAGATTGCATATGAGATTGCAGCAGCGCTCAGAAATGAGGGTATTCGGATTCCCGAAGATGTATCACTAACGGGATTTGATAATCTGGCGATGCCATGGATGAATGATTTAAGAATTACGACGATAGCACATCCGAGAGAACATTTTGGAGAAAAGGCTGCACGTTTGCTGATTGAGAAGATTAATCATGTATCTGACGCGGACAGCAAAATCGCACGCGTAGTTGAGTCAAAATTAATAGTTGGGAATTCGTGTGCTGATAGAAGAGGATAATGTAGGGATCGTCCAAAAACAGGTTTAAAATACAACTTGCGTACTTGTACGTACAAGTTGTATAATGGGGTTATAAAAACATTAAGGCTAAGGCAATTGCCGGAACGGAGGAGCGTATGAAAAATGGTAAAAACTATAAGTTTTGGTTTGCGACAGGTTCTCAGGATCTTTATGGTGAAGATTGTTTGAGAGAAGTAGAGCAGCATGCAAGAAAGATTGTAGAGGGGTTGAATAATTCCGGAAGACTTCCGTTTGAAGTTGTATGGAAACCAACATTGATTGACAATGTAACGATTCGTAAGACATTTAATGAGGCGAATGCTGACGAAGAGTGTGCAGGAGTTATTACATGGATGCATACATTTTCCCCTGCCAAATCATGGATTCTTGGTTTGCAGGAGTTTAGAAAGCCGTTGTTACATTTACATACACAATTTAATGAAGAGATTCCTTACGATACAATTGACATGGACTTTATGAATACAAATCAGTCTGCACACGGAGATCGTGAGTTTGGACATATTGTATCCCGTATGGGAATTGAGCGTAAAGTAATCGTTGGACACTGGAACGATAAAGAAGTGCAGGAAAGAATTGCGGGCTGGATGCGTACTGCTATCGGAGTAATGGAATCCAGCCATATCAGAGTTGTGCGCGTTGGCGACAATATGAGAAATGTAGCAGTAACCGAAGGCGATAAAGTAGAAGCACATATTAAGTTTGGATGGGAAATTGATGCGTATAATGTTACAGACATTGCGGAATACGTAGACGCCGTACCTAAGGCAGATGTAGATGCGTTGGTGGATAAGTATTATGATCAATACGAGATTATAACGGAAGGAAGAGATGAAAAGGAATTTCGTGAGCATGTAGCAGTACAGGCAGCAATCGAACTTGGATTTGAACAATTCCTGACAGAAAAGAACTACCATGCAATCGTCACTAATTTTGAAATGCTGGCAGGCCTTAAGCAGCTCCCGGGACTCGCAATCCAGAGACTGATGGAGAAAGGTTATGGCTTTGGAGCAGAAGGTGACTGGAAGACAGCTGCCATGGTTCGACTGATGAAAATTATGGCAGAGGGAACGAAAGATGCCAAAGGAACCTCATTTATGGAAGACTATACCTACAACCTTGTAAAAGGGAAAGAGGGCATCCTACAGGCGCATATGTTGGAGGTGTGTCCAAGTATCGCCAAAGAGAAACCTGCGATTAAAGTTTGTCCGCTTAGCATGGGTAAGCGCGAGGATCCGGCGAGACTTGTATTTACGTCAAAACCGGGGAAAGCAGTAGCGACTTCTTTGGTGGATATGGGCAACCGTTTCCGTCTGATTGTGAACGAAGTAAACTGTTTACCACAGGAGAAAGCGATGCCAAAACTTCCGGTTGCTTCGGCATTCTGGAGACCGGAACCAAACCTTGCAACAGGTGCGGAAGCGTGGATTCTGTGCGGAGGCGCACATCATACCGCATTTTCCTATGACCTTACTGTAGAACAGATGACGGATTGGGCGGCTATGATGGGAATTGAAAGCGTTGTAATCGATAAGAACACAACGATACGTGACATTAAAAATGAATTAAGATGGAATGAAATATACTACAGATAAACCTATAAATAACGGTGTCTGTCTACCTGGAGGACAGATGGGTAACTACCGGATAGAACAAAGATAGGAGAGCATATGCTGGAAGCATTAAAAAAAGAAGTATGTGAGGCGAATAAACAGTTACCGGAGTTTGGTCTGGTTGTGTTTACGTGGGGAAATGTCAGCGGAATTGATCGGAAGAGTGGATATATGGTGATAAAGCCAAGCGGTGTAACATACGAGGAATTGACACCGGATAAGATGGTAGTAGTAGATATGGAAGGAAATTGTCTGGAAGGCGGGTATCTCCCGTCTTCCGATACTGCTACGCATCTGGAGCTTTATAAACAATTTGCCGACATTGGAGGAATTGTACATACGCACTCTGCGTGGGCGACTTCCTGGGCACAGGCATGCAGAAGCATCCCATGCTATGGAACGACACATGCAGATTATTTTTATGGAGATATTCCGTGTGCCAGAGCACTTACAAAAGAAGAAATAGATACCGATTATGAGAAAAACACCGGTAAAGTCATTATAGAAACCTTTGCAAAAAGAGATGTGATGGCGGTGCCGGGAGTACTTTGTCAAAATCACGGGCCTTTTACCTGGGGGACTACACCGAAGGAAGCCGTACACAACGCGGTGGTGCTCGAGGAAGTCGCAAAGATGGCGACAAGAACGGAGGCAATAAACAATAATGTAATGCCTGCGCCATCTGCGATTATAGAGAAACATTACCATAGAAAACACGGGGCAAATGCATATTACGGACAGCGCTAGGAACAGGATTTTTCTGGCAAAAAAATTTTACCCTTTAAAAATTCGCAATATAATGATAGAATATGCAATGGACTATAAATCGGGATAGGTGTTGGCACCGGCTCCACACATCCCGTAATGGATAGAGCGGTGCAGAAATGAGGTTAATAATGAACAAACTGGAGCTAATGCGAATTGCGAATGAAGTTCGTAAAGGAATTGTTACAGCAGTGCATAGTGCCAAATCCGGACATCCGGGTGGATCACTGTCGGCAGCAGACATTTTCACGTACTTGTATTTTGAAGAAATGAATGTGGATCCCAAGAATCCAAAAATGAAAGATAGGGATAGATTTGTTCTTTCAAAAGGACATGTTGCACCAGGTTTGTATGCAACCTTAGCACAGAAGGGATTTTTCCCGGTAGAGGATTTGAAGACACTTCGTCATGTAGGTTCTTATCTGCAGGGACATCCGGACATGAAACACATTCCGGGAATTGATATGTCAAGCGGTTCGCTTGGTCAGGGGCTTTCCTGCGCGGTAGGAATGGCATTGTCCGCCAAACTTTCCAACGAAGATTATCGCGTATACAGTCTTACCGGAGACGGCGAGATTCAGGAAGGACAGATTTGGGAAGCGGCGATGTTTGCAGGTTCCAGAAAGCTGGACAACCTTGTTGTAATTGTTGACAACAACGGATTACAGATTGATGGAGCTATCGAGGACGTTTGCTCGCCATATCCATTGGATAAGAAATTTGAAGCATTTAATTTCCATGTAATTAACATTGATGGAAATGACTTTGACCAGATAGAAGCGGCTTTAAAAGAAGCCAGAGAGACAAAAGGACAGCCGACAGCAATTATTGCTAAGACGGTAAAAGGAAAAGGTGTGTCATTTATGGAAAATGAAGCAGGATGGCACGGTGTTGCGCCAAACGATGAGGAATATGCGCAGGCAATGCAAGAATTAGAAAAGGCAGGTGAAGCACTATGTCAATAATTAAGGATGACGCAAAGAAAATTGCAACAAGAGAAAGTTATGGAAATGCCTTAACACAAATCGGAAGAGAACACGAAGATTTGATTGTATTAGATGCGGATCTTGCTGCAGCAACCAAAACCGCTATTTTCAAAAAAGAATTTCCGGAAAGACACATTGACTGCGGTATCGCAGAGGCTAATATGATGGGCATTGCAGCCGGACTTTCAACAACAGGAAAAGTTCCGTTTGTAAGTTCCTTTGCTATGTTTGCAGCCGGACGTGCTTTTGAGCAGATTCGTAACTCCATCGGTTATCCAAAGCTCAATGTTAAAATTGGTGCTACACATGCCGGAATATCTGTTGGTGAAGACGGAGCAACACATCAGTGTAATGAGGATATTGCCTTGATGCGAACAATTCCGGGAATGGTAGTTTTGAATCCTAGTGATGATATTGAAGCAAAAGCGGCAGTAAAGGCAGCGTATGAGCACGACGGACCGGTTTATTTGAGATTTGGACGACTGGCAGTGCCGGTGATTAATGACAACGCGGATTATACATTTGAAATTGGAAAAGGTGTCGTTCTCAAAGAAGGAAGCGATGTGACTATCGTTGCAACCGGACTCACCGTTTCAGAAAGCCTGATGGCTGCTGAGATTTTAGAGGCAGACGGAATTAACGCCAAAGTAGTTAACATACACACAATCAAACCGATTGATAAGGATTTGATTATTGCATGTGCAAAGGAGACCGGAAAGATTGTTACGGTAGAAGAACACTCCGTAATCGGAGGTTTGGGAAGTGCAGTATGTGATGTGCTTTCCGAAAATTATCCTACGAAAGTGATGAAAATCGGTATCAACGATACTTATGGTGAATCCGGACCGGCATTGGAATTAATCAAAAAATACGGATTAGACAAAGAAAGTATCGCAAAACGCGTACGTGAATTCGTATCGTAAATGCGTGGAAGATAAGATGACATAGAGAATAGACATAATTTGAGCATTCCCATTCGTTTGGGAGTGCTCTTATTGTTCTACTTGCGACTGTGAAAAGAGTATTGTATAATGTAATAACTGTTTGTATTGTTAGTTATATAAAACCCAGATAGGAGAAAATAGATGGTAGAAAGTATCGTAACCTGGTTTACAACACACCTGGTAGGTGTAGTGTCTAAAGAAGTCATTATATTTATTATTTCGATGATTCCAATACTGGAGCTTAGAGGAGGGCTGATTGCCGCTTCGCCGGTATTTCTTGACGTACCGATTTTAAAGGCGGTACCGATTTGTATTATTGGAAATATTATTCCGGTACCATTCATTTTGTTACTTATAACAAAAGTGTTTGACTGGATGAAGGGAACACGATATTTGAAACCGATTGCTGAAAAATTTGAAAATAAAGCAATGTCCAAAAAGGACCAGATTGAGAGATATGAGTTCTGGGGCCTGGTGCTTTTTGTAGGAATTCCACTTCCCGGAACGGGAGCATGGACGGGTTCCTTGATTGCTGCGTTGCTGGGTATGCGTTTTAAAAAAGCATTTCCGGCAGTATTAATCGGCATTTGTCTTGCAACCATTATTATGTCTACCCTTTTCTATGGACTGGTAGGCGCAATTTTTGGATAAAAATATGGAGGAAGTTATGTTAGAACTGAAGAATGTCAGCTATCAGGTAACAGAGGAGAATAGCGACATAGAAATTTTAAAGAATATCAATTTAAAAATAGAAGATCACTTTGTTGCGATTACAGGACCAAATGGTGGAGGTAAATCTACTTTGGCCAAGATTATCGCCGGTATTATTCAGCCTACAGAGGGTCAGATTTTGTTGGATGGAGAGGATATCACCAATCTCTCTATTACAGAACGCGCTAACAAAGGAGTAAGCTTTGCTTTTCAGCAGCCGGTTCGTTTCAAAGGACTTACGGTCAAAGACCTCATTCGCATGGCAGCGGGCAAGGATATTACGGTACAGGAAGCTTGTGGTTATCTGGCAGAGGTTGGCCTTTGTGCGAAGGATTATATTGACAGAGAATTGAATGCAAGCCTTTCCGGAGGCGAGTTGAAACGAATTGAAATTGCCATGATTATCGCAAGAGGAACCAAGCTTTCCATCTTTGATGAACCGGAAGCCGGAATTGATTTGTGGAGTTTCAATAATCTGATTCAGGTGTTTGAGAATATGCATAAGTCCATCCATGGCTCTATTCTGATTATTTCACATCAGGAAAGAATTCTGGATACGGCAGATAAAATCGTGGTGGTGGCCAATGGAGAGATTAAGGATTACGGTAGTAAAAAAGACATTCTGCCGTCCCTTTTGGCAGCTCCGGATGCTGCCTGCAAAACCTTAATGGATAAATTAGTGTAGATTTGGAGGAAACGCAGATGGATCAAATAGAAAAGACGTTATTGGAAAAAGTTGCGGATCTGCACAAAGTGCCGGAAGGAGCATATAACATTCGCTCTAATGGAAAGATGGCAGGAAGAAATACAACCGCAAATATAGATATTATTACGAAAGAGGACAAGTCCGGCATTGATATTCGCATTAAGCCGGGTACGAAAAATGAAAGCGTGCATATTCCGGTCGTGTTAAGTCAGAGTGGCCTTAGAGAAACGGTATACAATGACTTTTACATCGGAGAAAATGCAGATGTTACGATTGTAGCCGGTTGTGGAATTCACAACTGTGGAGTAGACACTTCAGAACACGCGGGAATCCATACCTTCTATATTGAGAAGGGCGCCAGAGTCAAATATATCGAAAAGCACTACGGACAGGGAGATGGAACCGGCGAGAAACTGATGAATCCGACCACCGTAATTAACATCGCTGAAGATGGATATATGGAAATGGATACTGTGCAGATTAAGGGAATTGATTCTACCAAGAGAGATACCACTGCAAAATTGGCAGATGGTGCGACGCTGATCATACACGAAAAAATTATGACGCATGGTAAACAATATGCAGAGACGAATTTTGAAGTGGATATGGATGGCGTAGATTCCAGTGCAAATGTTGTGTCCCGTTCCGTAGCAAAGGATGAGTCTCATCAGTTGTTCAACTCTACGATTAACGGCAACAACAAATGTAGCGGACACACCGAATGTGATGCGATTATTATGGATAATGCATCTGTAAGTGCAGTGCCGAAATTAACAGCAAATAATATTGATGCCAGTCTGATTCACGAAGCTGCAATTGGTAAGATTGCCGGTGAACAGTTAATCAAGCTTATGACGCTTGGTCTGACAGAAGAACAGGCGGAAGAAGAAATCGTAAACGGTTTCTTGAAATAAATAAAAATTTAGGGGAGCTTTTGTGCAAAGATGTGCAAGGCTCCCTTATTGTGAAATGTATAGAAAGAAGGAAATAAGATGGAGACGAGTATAAAAACAGAAAGACAAAAAAGAATCAGGGGAGTCGGATACATTTTGGCGGCGGCTTTTTTCTTTGCCTTGATGAATTTGTTTGTCCGTACAGCGGGAGACGTTCCGGTTTTTCAGAAGTGCTTTTTCCGCAACCTGGTGGCCTTTTTTGTTGCATTGGCGGTACTTATCAAAAGCGGAGATGGATTCCAAATCGGCGAAGGAAATTTCAAGTACCTGATGTATCGCTCGGTAGGAGGATTGCTGGGGGTATTCTGTAACTTTTATGCGATTGACCACATTAATATTTCAGATGCATCTATGTTAAATAAGCTTTCCCCGTTCTTTGCCATCATCCTTTCTACATTTATACTTAAGGAGCGTGCAAACAGAAGACAGTGGGCGGCAGTAATCATCGCCTTTATCGGAGCGTTGTTTGTCGTAAAGCCGACGTTCAGTATGGCGAGTCTGCCGGCGATTAGTGGAGTGTTAGGTGGATTTGGTGCAGGATATGCGTACACCTATGTAAGGAAACTTGGAAACCGTGGAGAGAAAGGAACCAGAATTGTGTTGTTTTTCTCCGGCTTTTCCTGTCTGGCGACCTTGCCGTATCTGATTTTTGCATATCACCCAATGGAGTGGTGGCAATTAGGTTCTCTCCTACTGGCCGGTTGTGCAGCTGCCGGCGGACAGTTTAGTATTACGGCAGCCTATACCAATGCACCGGCAAAAGAAATCTCCGTATATGATTATTCGCAGGTTATATTTGCAGCATTGCTTGGCGTGATTTTCCTTGGACAGTGGCCGGATATTTACAGCGTCATAGGATATGTTATTATTATAAGTGTAGCAGTTATAAAATGGAGAATGGACAACAAAGACGAACAGAAACGGTTTGAAAACGAAAAGGGGTGGCCGGATGAAGATATTACAGGGGATAAACGTGTCCGATGGAGTGGCAATCAATAAATTAGTATTTTTCCGTTCCAAAGACATAGATATAAAGAAGGAACTAAGTTCTGATTCGGAGAAAGAATTAGAACGGTTTGAAGATGCACGCAAGCAGCTAAAGAACTGGCTGTTAGTGTATGGAAAGCAGGTTTGTGATCTGGAAATGTCTGCGGTAGAGGAGATGGCATATACACAAGAATTTGCCCGCGCCGTGCAGCCTGTGCAGGATGAGGATGCAGAGGCGATTATTCAAGCATATGGAAGACTGCTTGAGGATATGGAATACATATCTGCAATTCACTATGCCATTCGAAACGAAGGCGTTGTGGCGGAATATGCAGTCTGGGAGACTTCACGTAAAATTGCAGCTATGTTTGAGGAAATGGCGGACGCAGGCATCCGGGAGAGCGGAAAAGATATTCTTGCATTATCCCGACACCTGATTGAGATTTTGCGGGATGAAAAAGAGGTTGCTGAGGAAGAAACAGAAGGAATACTGACGGCGCAGGAACTTAGCCCTGCGGAGACAATACATCTTGATTTTACAAAGATTGACGCTTTTGTTACCGAGAATGGCTCCGTAAATTCCCATAGTGCAATTCTTGCAAGAAAACTGGGTGTACCGGCGGTAACCGGGATTCCAATGAAAGAACTGGTAGAATACAGAGAACGAAATGCAACCGTAATTGTAGACGGGTTTTGTGGGCTTTTGATTATAGAGCCGACGAAAGAAAAAATCGCAGAGTATGAAGAAATGAAGCAGAGAATAGAGGAGCATGCTCTGGAACTTGAAAAATATAAGGAACGTAAAAATGAAACACTGGATGGAACACAGATTCAACTGTATGCCAATATTGAGAGTCTGAAAGATATGGATGCAGTGTTAGAGTACGATGCAGATGGTGTTGGGCTGTTTCGGACGGAGTATCTGTATATGGAAGGAGAAACCTATCCTTCGGAAGAGATACAGTTTCAGGCCTATAAGGCAGCAGCGCAAGCTTTGAGGGGCAGGAAACTGATTATCCGCACAATGGATATTGGAGCAGATAAGCAGGTTGCGTATATGGACCTGGGTGAGGAAGAAAATCCCGCAATGGGTCTTCGCGGAATTCGTGTTTCCTTACGTGAAAAAGAGATTTTTAAAGTGCAACTTCGGGCTATACTGCGTGCGTCACTGTATGGTGAAATCGGTGTTATGTTTCCCATGATTACTTCCATGGAGGAAGTATGTGAAATCAAACAGATATTAGCCGGGTTAAAGAAAGAAATGGACGCAGAGGCGATTGCTTACAAAGAGCCGGCGGTCGGAGTGATGATTGAAACACCGGCAGCAGCGATGATAGCAGATGAACTTGCCGAAGAAGTAGATTTCATCAGCATTGGAACAAATGATTTGGCGCAGTATGTGCTCGCAACGGATCGACAAAATACAAAGGTATGCAAGTACTACAATCCGAAGCACAAAGCGGTACTTAGGATGATTTCGTACGTGGTCGAGCAGGGAAGTAAGCACAACTGTCCGGTCAGTATTTGTGGTGAACTGGCGCGAGATACAAAAATGACAGAGGAACTGCTGCGCATGGGAGTAAAATCCCTGTCCGTAGCAACCTCTGCCATTTTACCGGTTCGTGAACGAATATGTAATATACGTCTTTCTTAGAGAGAACGTTTATAGTCGGTTTTGGCTTTGTACATTTTCTTATCTGCCATACGAAGTGCTTCTTCAGCGCTGAGTGGTTTGGCAGGTGTACTTATGGAAATGCCGTAAGAAACGGATATTTTAACCGGAACATTTGGCATTTCATTGTGTTTCTTGAACTTTTCATTTACTTTACGAATGCATTCTTCCATTCGGTCGGAAGCGGCCTGGTGACTGTGTTTGTCAGCAGAAATACCTGCTATGAACTCGTCGCCGCCGTATCTTCCGCAGAAACCGTCCGGCTCGAAAACACTTTTAATAATGCGCGATGATTCACGGATAAGATAATCTCCGTGTTTGTGTCCGTGCAAATCATTGGTTTGCTTTAGGTTATTCAGATCAAAGAATACCAGAGCAAACTCTTTTTCTTTTTCTAACTGTTTTAATTGCTGTTCGCAACCGGCACGATTGTTAATACCGGTAAGTGCATCGGTATACGCCATATGACGTTCTTCTTTTATCTTATAATAATGATTGGTGATACCAATCACATAGCTGATAAACATAGAAACGATCAGCGTCAGACAACCGAGGGAAGTGAAAGTATCGCTTTCTATAGTGGCTAATTCCAGACCGGTGAATCGATTGAGATTAAACAACAGCAACCGAAGCATAAGCAGTCCGACAGAAAGCAGTGCGCCTATACGTATAATCTGATATTCCACACGATAAATTCCACGGGTAAATACAAAAATGTATAACGTAATGACGAGACCGATTCCCATAAGAATATGGTAGAATCCAAGGAGTGCAGAATAATGTATGGAAGTATAAGTGTTTAGTAATGTTGCAAGAACAAAAATTCCGGTATAAAAAAATGTCATGTACTGATACAGTTTTTTAAACGGCTTATATTTGAACAGGTCGTAAAAAAATGCACAAAACGGAATCGGCAGGAAAAAAATCGAGAAGTATTCCGTCTTGGAACAGGCATCCGAAACGGTAGACATAATACTTAAAATACCGTTGTAGGATAAAACCCAGAGTGAAACAGACAGGCAAAACAGCGAGAGTGAAAATCCCTGACGAAGTTGTGGTGTCCACGTACGGAACAACGGCAGGAATAGCGCTGAAATAGCACTTACAATCATAATTGCAAGAAACAGAAAGAAGTCGATTTCGTGATGCTTGAAAAAGTAATGCACACTGTCTAAAGCCGGTAACAACTGCACATTGGTAAGGCTGGAAAGTGCATTATTTTCTTTTGCGTGACAAGTGAGGATAAGTTCTTTTCCCCAGGCGTCATCCGGAATCGAAATCTGCGCATACAGGTGCCCAATCTGTTTGCCTCTTTTGGCATTCAGATAACCTGCAGAATATAAAATATGATTGTCGTATGTGAGCTCTGTTACGCAATCGTAAAGGGAAAAGCATATAACAGAACCGGTACGTTTATTTTTAGTGTCCAGTGGAATCTTGGCGTATAGAACGTCTCCTTTTTTGAGTACAGGAAAGTGATTGGATGCATAGCTCTCTGTGGTGCCGTCACTTCGCACAATTTCAGACGTAATGCTATCGTCAAGCAATACGTCATTGGTATACTTCAGACCATATATAGAATTGGTAATAAAATTAATCAAAAAATAAATAAAAACGATTTTGATTATTAATAAGACTGCATTTCTCTTTGTCATAATATTTCCTCTCTATCAGGTAACATAGTACCGTAGACCCATTATAGCACGCGTCAATGCAAATCGCCATATAAAAAATAAGCAAATCCCTTACAATATTTAAGATAGGGTTAGCGTAAAAAAGAATGTCGATATATAATAGAGAGGAACACAAGATGACATAGAAAAAGAGGATGAAAAATGACGGAATTGGAGAAACATTATAATAAATTTAATGAGGATAAAAGACTTACCAGACGCCACGGACAGGTAGAGTACGTGACATCAATGAAGTATGTACATCATTATCTGGAAGTTTTGAAGGAAGAACACAAGAAAGAAAATCACGAAATTACCGTGTTGGAAGTAGGCGCCGGAACAGGAAGATACTGTGGTGAAATTGCAAAAGAAGGATATGACGTATCTGCAGTGGAACTGGTGAAATACAACCTGGGAATTCTCAAAAAGAATTACCCGATGGTGAATGCATTTCAGGGAAATGCCTGCAAACTAAAGAGGTTTGAGGATAACAGTTTTGATATGACACTACTGTTTGGACCAATGTACCATCTTTATACGACGGAAGATAAAGTGAAAGCTTTGTCGGAAGCGAAGAGAGTAACAAAGGACAACGGCATTATTCTGGTTGCATATCTGATGAATGAGTACAGTGTAATTATGTACGGATTCCGGGAAGGCCATGTGAAGGAATGTCTGGAAGATGGAAGATTGAGCGCTGATTTTCATAGTGTTTCCGAGGAAAAAGATTTGTACGACTATATGCGATTAGAAGACATCGCGAAGGTAAATGAACTGACCGGCGGGCTGGAACGCATTAAGATAATATCTGCAAATGGTGCTGCGGATTATATGAGGCCGGTGCTAAATGCAATGGACGAAGAAACATTTCAATTGTTTATAGAATACCATTTATCTACCTGTGAACGTATGGAGTTGCTTGGTGCAGGTTCACACACGGTAGATATTCTGAGAGTAAAAAAATAATGAATTGGTAAACCACATAAGAATCCCCCTGCCACTTGAATTGGTGGTAGGGGGATTGGTTTATGGATACCTTATATGTGTTTTGCTTTGTGTATTATTCAAAACGGAATTTACTTACAACTTCGTTCAGGTCGGTAGAAATTTCACCCTGATTCTGTGACATGTTGTCTACGTCTTCTACCTGTTCACTAACTTTCTGGATAGAATCCAAAATGCTGTGGCTGATCTGGGAAGTATCCTGTGTAGCTTCTGCAACACTCTGAATTGCGGAAGAAACGTCAGTCATAATAATGTTGATGTTGCTTGACATTTCACTGATACGTTCAGAAGAAACTTCAAATGCATCTGCATCCTGTCCATACTGTTCTGCAACATTTACGAATTTATTGTAGTCCGGTGTAACCGTTCCCTGTACGAAATCAAGCATTTCTTTTGCATCATTGGTTAAGCTGTTGAAAGCTTTCTGTACGTGCTCGATAGTTTCCTGAATCTTATTGATTGCCTGAGTAGTACTTTCCGCCAGTTTTCCGATTTCGGAAGCAACAACTGCGAAACCTTTTCCTGCTTCGCCGGCTCTTGCAGCCTCGATGGAAGCATTGAGTGAAAGGAGGTTAATCTGCTCTGCAATACTTGAAATAACATCTGCCATTTCACTAATATTAGAAACGATAGCTGCATCTGCAATACTAACCTGAAGCTTCTGCTCGAACTGACTTGCAAGGTTGCTTGCGGAAGCAGAAGAAGCACGACACTCATCACCAATTTTCGCAGCACGCTCTTTGATTTCACGTGACATATCTTTATTGGAAATGATTTCTCCGGCAAGAAGATTTACATTAGATAAAACTTCTTCCGTAGAAGCATTTACTTCCTGGGTTGCAGCACTTGTGTTAAGCATTGCTTCATTTACTTCATTCATGTAAGAATGAATATCTTTAAACTGCTCGTTCAATACGCTGGAAGAATCCTGAAGCTTCTTGCCGGCTTTTTCAATATCAGCAGCATGTTTCGCAATCTTTTGGATAACATCTTTGTTGCTGATATACATGTCATTAAGCGAACGTCCCATAACTGCAAGTTCGTCTTTTGATCTGACAGAAATCGTATTGATTGAGAAGTCACCTTCTGCAAGTGAGGTTGCAAATACCTGTACCTTCTTAATTCTGCGGGAAATAGAATTAACTTCCATAAGGATAACAATAATGCAAACAATGATTGCAATAATACAAACGATTGCAAATAACATAATCAGGTTGTTTACAGGTGCGTTTAATTCGGAAACAGGCATCTGGATAATAAGCTTCCAACCGGTTGGAAGGGTCGTATAATAAAGATTCATAGTACCCTTGTCGCCTTTATAGGTTGTCATGCCGTTTTCAGAAGCGAGGATTTCGTTACCTGCTTTTACAAGGCTTGCATTTGTCTCATCTAAAATACTAGCCTCAGCGGCAATCTTTTCGTTGTCTACACCTGCAAGATAGGTTCCGGTTCCGGTCAAGAGCATTCCGGTTCCGTTTTTGCCAACCTTGATGTTGTCAACGATGTCTTTGATGGTTTCCAAAGAGATACCTACAGAGGCACAACCGATGTACTTACCATCGTCGTAAATTGCAACAGAACAGGTAGAAAGTGTATTACCTGAAGGTGGATCAAAGTAAGGGTCGGTAATTACCGGTTCTGTAAGTCCTTGAGAACAGGTATAGTAAGGTTTGGATAAATAATCATATTCTTCATTACTATACTCATAAGTAGTCTTCAAACCGTCTTCGGTTTTGTAAACGTAAGGACCAACGTATTTTTCTTTCTCGTCGTAAACGTAAGGCTCAAACCAGAGTCCGCTTCCAAGAGCGATTGGGTTATTGGAAACGATGGTCTGAAGCATTTTCTCATATGTAGGAAGTGTAACTTCCTTGTAGTCTGCACCGACAATTTCAGAAAGAACATATGCGGTAGTCTTTACGCTGTCAATCTGATTGATTACCTCGGCGCTTGACTTGCTAAGGTTAGCGGACATAGATTCTTTTGTCTTGTCAGCGATAATGGATCTGCTTCGTGTTGCCCCAAATACACATAAAATCATCATTGCCAGGATAATGATTGGTAAAATGACAACAAGTAATCTGGTACTGATTTTTTTAAACTTCATATAGTTACCTCCTCGAGCGTTATTAAAAGATGTTTAATAACAGATAAGCGATAAATTGATTGAATAATTTACTGTGGGATATTCTATTATCTGTCAACATCTCCTTCTGTTACTATCTTACAGTAAATAAAAAACGAAAGCAATTAAAGATACATTCACTTTAATAATCAAGTCATAGATTTTTTTGTTATAACAAAAATGGAAAAATTACACAAAATCAAAAGTGATAATGACATATTATGTATACATTCCTTCGTTTGACAGATAATATCTTATAGGACATTGCAAAATAAAGATTTAATGGAGGAACTATAATATGAAAGCAACCGGAATTGTACGTAGAATAGATGATTTGGGAAGAATCGTTGTTCCAAAGGAAATCCGAAGGACGCTTCGGATTCGTGAGAGCGACCCATTGGAGATTTTTATGGGGAATGAGGGGGAGATTATTCTTAAGAAGTATTCCCCGATTGGCGAATTGGGTGAGTTTGCAAAACAGTACGCGGATGCAATTTACCAGACGATTGGAAGGACTGTGTTTATCACAGACCGGGATCGTGTTGTTGCCGTAGCGGGTGCAGGGAAAAAGGAATATGAAGGAACAGAAATCAGCAGCCGGCTGAGCATGGCAATTGAAGAACGTGCGAATGGAAAGGCATTCAAGGAGGAAAGTGGATTTATAAAAATTACGACGGAAGAGAGAGAAGAATATTCGTCGCAGGTCATATCGACGATTATCAGCCAGGGGGATGCTATCGGAGCCGTTATTTTATGTGAAAAGGATGATAGGAAAAAGGTCGGAGATATGGAGTGGAAAGTGGCGGAAGCTGCCGCTGTATTTCTCGGAAAACAGATGGAGCAATAGCCGAAAATTCATAAAAAAATGAGTGAAAAATGAAAAATAGAATCAAAAAATTATAAAACCCTAAAAACTCTGTCTTCTCTTACAATATAATGCAGAAAATCCCTTGACAAATGGCGCTAATAAGGTTATAAATAAGTTTGTAGGTATTTGTGGTCGATGATATGTGCGAAATACGTGTAATTTACACGTATTACATATAGAATCAGATCATGGGGGCGGTAAATCCATAGATGGAGTTTGACGTTTATGGAACGCTTATAATAGTCGGAATTTCCGATCATAATAATACAATTTTCAGAGGAGGATTATATCCATGAACAAATCAGAATTAGTTGCAGCAATTGCAGAAAGAACAGAGTTATCTAAGAAAGATTCAGAGAAAGCTTTAAAGGCATTCATCGAAGTAGTAACTGAAGAATTAAAGAAAGATGAGAAAATCCAGTTAGTTGGATTCGGTACTTTTGAAGTGTCTAAGAGAGCAGCAAGAGAAGGAAGAAACCCACAGACAGGTGCAGTTATGAAAATTGCAGCTTCTAAGGCTCCTAAATTCAAAGCTGGTAAAGCTTTAAAAGACGCTATCAACTAATCAATTGTTGTAAGTCTGAAATCTTAGGCAGTTGTCCTTAACGGCGGCTGCCTTTTTTCGTGGGAAAAAGAATCCGGACTAATGATTTAACAGTTTTAAGTCGATATGAAAGGTGGAGACATATGAGATTAGATAAATTTTTGAAGGTATCGCGCTTGATTAAGCGTAGAACAGTCGCGAATGAGGCGTGTGATGCGGGCAGAGTCAAAGTGAACGACAAAGTGGTGAAGGCATCCTATAATGTGAAGGCAGACGATATTATCGAAATAGAATTCGGCAATAAAAACGTGAAAGTTCAAGTGCTGGATGTGGCAGAGACCGTTCGTAAAGAAGAGGCAAAGGACATGTATAAATATTTATAGGTAAGGATACGTACGAATACGTACGGAACGAACCGGTTGAATATTTTCTTTGCGCCTGCATATAATTTATGTTAAAAAGAGCGGGAGAACACAGCATGGAGGAGAAAAATTATCCGGCGAATTCTTCACACAAGTTAAGCCTTACCGGTAGAAACAAAGGAAATTTTACGGGGATTAAAGATGTCATTTCATTTGATAACGACCAGGTTATGATGTTAACTGAACTTGGAAAACTCAGTATTTCCGGGAAGGAATTACACGTGAGTCGTCTGAATCTGGATAAGGGTGAAGTGGATCTTGAGGGTAGTGTGAGCAAAATAGAGTACCAGGACATGAAACCGACGGTAGAGGAAAGTCTTTTTCAAAGGTTGTTTCGGTAATGAGTCAACAGATATGGAAAGAACTGACCTTCCTGCTGGCAAGTTATCTTGACGGATTTGTGATAATGGCGATGTACGATTTGCTCCGGGCACTATCGTGTACAGTGAAGTTCCGAAAGTCTTTGAAGCACTGGCTGGATGTATTCTTTTTTGCATCCTGCGGATTTGGAAGCTACGCGGTGTTATACCATATTAATGAAGGAGAAGTCCGGGGGTTATTCTGGCTGATGATGGCGACCGGAATGATATTTTACCGGTGTGGACCGGGTGTTTACCTGTTTCGTTTAGAGAAGATAATTTTCCGGTTTATTGTCGGGGCATTGAAAAAACTTGCCAAGATGGTTAAAATAGTAGTATAGTGATAAGAAATACGCGTTCGCAAAGGAGAGAGTGTTATATGAGAGCAGACGCAAAAAGAAAAAAATTAATTCGAAAGAGAAGAAGAGCATTATGGATGCTGTTTGCGGTTGTAATCGTTTTTTGTGGCATTTTATCCTATAATAAGATTCAGTTGAAACAAAAGAGTAACACCTATCAGGAACAGTTAAAAGAATTGAATCAGCATCTCAAAGATGAAGAAAAACGCAAGGACGATTTGGAAGCATACAAAGCTTATACGCAGACCCAGAAATATGTTGAAGAGGAAGCTCGCGATAAACTTGGATTGGCTTATCCGGATGAAATCATCTTCGAGGCAGAGGGCGAATAGAATACATAGCTTTTACAATATACCTTAGGTATCAGGAACTTAAGACTTGATACCTAAGGTTTTTATTATTATATCTGTCAAAATTTTTTAGGGAGTTCATTTTTTTATATGACAAACTTTTTACGCAGACAGAAGTATAATCGGGGCAATAAATCAGCTCAGTGAAATGTGCGGAAAGAGGTGTGTTTTGAAAGAATGGAGAAATGTTGTAAAACGCGAATGGTTTTTGGAAGGCTTTGGAGTGGTGACCGGGATGGCGGGATTGTTCGAAATGAATCCGGTAAGCGTCGCTTATTTTTTCTGCCTGCGTGATCAGGGATTGCGCGGAATCGGAGCATTTATCGGAACACTGCTTGGTGTGTACCTGCGTATGGGCGAAATAGAGGCTGTAAAGTACGGAGTCATCATCCTGACGGGAATTACGTTAGGACACATTTTCAATTATGGTTTGTATCGGCAGAATTTTTACCGGAGTGCGATACGGCTTTCCGTCGTTACCTTTGTACTTACGATCAGTGAAAAATGCCTGTCCGGATTGATGGGCATACATATCTGGATGGCGGTTTTGGAAGGGATACTTGTCCTACTGTTTATGATCGTACTAAGGCCGGGACTGGCCTTCCTGCTATGCGGAAGTCTTCGAAGAAAAAATGGGGAGATTATCAATAATGAAGAAATGGTAAGTTTAATCGTTATCTATGGAATCATTATGTACGTTATTTCGTATGGAGATTCCGGTATCGCCCTTGGAGCGGGACGTTTGGTAGCCTGGTGCGGAGTGCTGATAATCGGATATCTGTACGGCTCCGGTGCCGGTGCGGCAATGGGAGCGGTATGCGGAGGTGCCTCGCTTCTTGGCGGTATGAGTGCGAGCGTTATAAAGGGAAGCCTCGCCGGTCAGATGAGCACGTTTTGGTGGATGCATGCCGGTGACCGGATTTCTTTGATGGGAGTCTGGTGTATGGCAGGTATTTTTGCAGGAGCGCTGCCGGGTAAATATAAACTTCAACTGGTAAGAGGAAATCAGAATGAGGAAAGTGAATCGTACGTGCGAAACAATGTGCAAAAAATGACGAAAAGCCGTTTTTATGAGTATGCGGATGCATTACAGCGGCTGTCACGATTGTTTCGGATAGAGCGTGGAAGCGCAAAATCGTTCAGTTATCAGGATATAAATGAGGTGTTTGAGGATGTTTCCGCACAATTTTGTAAAGATTGTCCGCATAGTGCAAGTTGTTGGGATGAGAATTATGAAGCAAGTTATAGTGAAACGCAAAAGATTTTTTTGAAAGCCAGAGAGCAGGGCGTGGTTCGTCGGGAAGAAGTTCCGGTATCATTTTTTGAACGGTGTTACCGTGCGGACGAATTTCTATCGGAAACCAATCATAACATGGAGATTTCTCGAATTAATCAGGGATGGTACGGAAGGTTGATGGAAAGCAGAGAGGCGGTGGCGGAACAATTAAATGAGATTGCAAGTATGATACGGGATTTTTCGGTAGACGTGAGTGAAATCAAGCAGGTACACAGCAAACGGGAAGGAGAAGTCAAACGCTTGCTGCAAAGGATCGGTGTGGAACTTAGAGATATTTACCTGCTGGAGAGGAAAGGAAAGATTACGGAGTATCACGTCATGATGAAAGTGAAGGCAGGATACTGTGTTACAGTCAGGGAGGTCGCGGATTGTCTGGAGCGTATTTTCGGACAACCAATCCGGGCAAAGGAAGGCAGTCGAAAAATTGTACCCAAAACGTTTGAAACGGTTGTATTTGAGGAGGACGCAAAATTTAAAATCCTGACGGGGATTGCCAGATGTAAAAAAAGCGGGGAAGGCGTATCGGGAGACAGTTATTCTTTTCTGGAATTACAAAACGGGGATGTTTCTATGGTTTTGGCAGACGGTATGGGTAGTGGTGATTTGGCGAACAAAGAAAGCACTACGATTATTGATATGCTGGAGCGTTTTATGGAGGCAGGATGTCTGGAGGAATCTGCGATTAAGATGATTAATTCTATGTACCTGTTGCAAAAGGAAGGAAAGAGTTATTCCACGATTGATGTCAGCCTGATTAACCGGTATACCGGAAGGCTGCAGGTGATTAAGATGGGAGCTCCGGCAACGTTTATACGACGAAAGGATGGAGTGGAGATTCTCAATCGGGACTCTTTTCCGGCGGGAATTTTTTCAAAGGTGGAAGCGGAAGAGTTGTCGAAAATATTACAGGAAGGAGAGCAGGTAATTATGATGACGGATGGAGTGTTAGACAACGTGGGTCTTTTGGATAAAGAGAAAGTGATGGCGGACTATATACAGGGGCTTACGACCAATAATGCGCAAAGGATTGCTGAAGAGATCCTGGATTTCTCGCTTGGACAAAAGGGCGGAGAGAATCTGGATGATATGACGGTAATGGTAGCGGGAATTTGGGAGAAAAACGCATCCTACAAATAAAGCGCAGGTCTTTACATATATTTTCGGTAGGGGTAGAATAAAAAAAACAAATTTCGGAGGAGCGCTATGGCAACGGAAAACCGGCTATTATCTAAAGTAGATGCCTATATTAAAAAACATAATATGCTAAATCCAAAGGAAACCATTGTTGTCGGCGTTTCCGGCGGAGCGGACTCTGTCTGTCTGGTGCATGTGCTTTTGGCACTTATGGACCAATATTCGTGTCAGTTGATTGTGGTCCATGTGAATCACGGGATTCGTGGAGAAGAAGCAAAAGAAGATGCGCAGTTTGTCTGTGAAATGATGAAACAGCTTGGAGTCAGAGTCATTGTAATAAACGAAGATGTGCCTAAGTTTGCAAAAGAGCAGGGGCTTTCTGTCGAGGAAGCCGGCAGAATGGTTCGCTATCAGGCGTTCTTTAGAGTGATGAAGGAAAATGGGGCGGACAAGATTGCGGTAGCACATAACCAGAACGATTGTGCGGAGACAACGTTGTTTCAAATGTTCCGTGGAAGCGGAATTCGTGGAATGTCGGGCATTTCCCCAAAACGCGAAGAGATTATACGTCCGTTGCTTTGTGTAAGCAGAAAAGAAATCGAGGCGTGGCTTGAAGCAAAGAACATCCCGTATCGGACAGATTCTACCAATCTTACAACGGATTATACACGGAACAAGCTGCGACTTTCACTGCTTCCGTTTGCAGAAAGAGAGATTAACGCAAGAGCAGGGGAACATATTGCAAGGACTGCAGATAATCTGCGGGAAATTGCGGATTATATGGACGAAGTGATTGCGAAGGAAACGGCACAGGTGGTGCGGACGATACAATCAGAGACGACGGCGGAGTATCGGATCCGGATTGCGGATTTGGCGAAAAAGCATATTGCCCTTCAAAAGGGAATCGTTCGCAAAGTATTGATCTTGTTGGCGGGAAAGCAAAAAGATCTGGAAGAGGTGCATGTGGAACAGTGTCTGCAACTGATGAACAGGCAAAGTGGCAGCAGAGTGGATCTTCCATATCAGATTTATGCGGAGCGGGAATACGAAGAAGTGGTATTTGCAAAGAAAACGGATACCGATTTGGCAAATTTCCCGAAAGTACCCTTGTCTAAGCAAGAGAATACAGCCGATGCACTTACAATAGACCTGCAAAAACATCATGTTTGGAAGGAACGTCTGGGAGAGGATACATTGCTGGCAGAGGTTTTTGAAAAGGATGAAAATTTTCAAATTTCACATAGTGTCTATACGAAATGTTTTGATTATGATAAAATAGAATATAGTTTATCCTTGAGAAAACGCCAATCGGGAGATTTTTTACAGATTAACCGGGAAGGTGGTACAAAGAAAATCAAGGATTATTTTATTGATAACAAGATACCGAGAAAACAGCGGGACGAAATGTTGTTGGTGGCGGATGGTTCGCATATCATCTGGATACCGGGGTATCGAATCAGTGAACGTTATAAGGTGTGTGAGAATACGAAGCGTATTTTGCGCCTCACACTGGAAAAGAAGGAGAACAATCATGGATAAAATCAGAGTTATGATACCGGAAGAAAAGGTAGAAGCCAGAATCAAAGAATTGGCAGAACAGATCAGTCGCGATTACGAAGGTAAAAGCGTGCGCCTGATTTGCATTTTAAAAGGAAGTGTATTTTTTACCTGTGAACTGGCGAAGAGAATTACCGTACCGGTAACGATGGACTTTATGTCTGTATCCAGCTATGGAAATGGAACAGAGAGTACGGGAAGAGTAAAAATAATCAAGGATTTGGATGAGCCGGTACAGGACGAGAATATCCTGGTAATTGAAGATATTATTGATTCCGGTCGTACGCTTTCCTTCCTTTTGGATATGTTAAAAGCAAGAAAACCGGAGAGTATTAAACTGTGTACATTATTAGATAAACCGGATCGCAGAGTAACGGAAGTGAAGGTGGATTATACAGGATTTGAAATCCCGGATGAGTTTGTTGTAGGCTATGGCCTTGATTATGCGCAGAATTATAGAAACCTTCCATACATTGGAGTGGTAGAATCAGAATAAGGAGGTAGCATACTTGAATAATAGAATGAAAGGAATTGGCTTTTATATAGTGATTATTGGAATTATCATTGCGACAATCTACATGTCCGATGTGCTCAAATCCAATGTATCCAAGGCATACTTAAGAAGCCAGTTCGAAACAGACGTCAAAGAAAATGCATCACAGATTGAAGCGGTTTCCATTCGCCCAAGGGAAGAAACTCCTCTTGGAACAGTAATCGTGGAATTTAAAAATGGAACACAAAAGTCCTTTGATGTGACGGACGTGAAAGAGATAGAGGAGGAGATACGTGCTGACGGAATAGAAGTACGTGTGCTCCCGGTAGAAAAATCAAATCCGGTTACAATCTATGTAATCGTCATTTTGACAATTGGGTTGCTTGGATTATTATTCTTTATGATGTTTATGAGAACCCAGGGTGGCGGTGGCAGTAACGGTAAAATGATGAACTTTGGAAAAAGCCGTGCCCGTCTATCGGAAAAAGATGATATCAAAACAACCTTCAAAGATGTTGCAGGTTTAAAGGAAGAAAAAGAAGCCCTGGAGGAGATTGTGGATTTCCTTCGTACCCCTGCCAAATATGTAAAACTGGGTGCACGAATTCCGAAAGGAGTTTTGTTGGAAGGTCGTCCGGGTACCGGTAAAACACTCATTGCGAAAGCGGTTGCGGGAGAAGCCGGAGTGCCGTTCTTTAGTATTTCAGGATCTGACTTCGTAGAGATGTTTGTTGGTGTCGGTGCTTCCCGTGTACGTGATTTGTTCGAAGATGCCAAGAAGAATTCGCCTTGTATCGTATTTATCGATGAAATTGATGCGGTTGCCAGAAGAAGAGGTACCGGTCTTGGTGGCGGACATGACGAAAGAGAGCAGACACTCAATCAGCTTTTGGTCGAGATGGATGGTTTTGGTGTAAATGAGGGCATTATTGTCATGGCGGCTACAAACAGAATCGATATTTTGGACCCCGCTATTTTGCGTCCGGGACGATTCGACAGAAGAATATCCGTTGGTTATCCTGACGTAAAAGGAAGAGAAGAAATCTTACGTGTTCACGCAAAGAACAAACCACTTGGTGAAGATGTTAATATAGAAGAGGTTGCACAGACTACATCGGGATTTACCGGTGCTGACCTTGAGAATCTGTTAAATGAAGCTGCGATTATGGCGGCATCAAAAGACCGTGCATTTATTACGCAGGAGGATATCAACCAGTCCTTCATTAAAGTGGGAATCGGAACAGAGAAGAAGAGTCGCGTGGTATCCGAAAGAGATAAGAAGATTACCGCTTATCATGAAGCCGGCCATGCAATTTTATTCCATGTTCTGCCGGATGTCGGTCCGGTGCATACGGTTTCGGTAATTCCAACCGGACACGGTGCACTTGGCTATACAATGCCATTGCCGGAAAAAGACGAATTACATCTTACAAAAGGCAAGATGCTACAGGATATTACGGTTTCCTTAGGTGGACGAATTGCCGAGTCTATTATCTTTGATGATATTACGACCGGTGCTTCTATGGATATCAAACAGGCAAGCAGCTATGCAAGAGATATGGTTACCAAATATGGTTTCTCGGAAAAACTTGGAATGATTGACTATACCTCTGACAGTGATGAGGTATTTATCGGAAGAGATATCGGTCACGCAAAGAATTACGGTGAGGACGTTGCAAAGGTCATTGACGAAGAAGTGAAAGCGATTATTGACCAGTGCTATCAAAATGCAGAATCTATTTTGAGAGAGCATATCGACGTGCTTCATACCTGTGCCGCTTTGTTAATTGAAAAAGACCGCATTCATCAGGAAGAGTTTGAGGCATTGTTTCAGAAAGAGGCTTCTGTGGAGAGCGCTACAGAAACAACAGTAGAATCCGAAGAGGAAGAATAGATTTCAGAGAAAACAACAAATGGGACTTAATTCCCATCTGTTGTTTTTTTTCGGCATTATTTAGTGGGGAAGTAAAAGATAATTAAAAATACGCGAAGTTTTATATAAAACCACCACAACAATTCGCCCACGATTTTACATAATGCAAAAAAATCGACAAAAAAATCGTCAAAAACAAAAAATCTTTGTGCAGACTTTTCGTGACGAAGGTGTTATACTAATACGCGTAAACCCCAATACATTATATAGTTTTTGCTACACCCCATAAGTAACAAAAATACCTTCTCCAAAAGAGCTTACCTTCCCAAGGTAAGCTCTTTTACTTTGTTTTAAACTACAAAGAGTGCAACAAATAATGTTTGTAACGAATCGTTTCCGCATATTCGTCTACATTACTATGTAAAAATCTATGATTTCGTGGTAATATGAGATAAAAGAGTTTGCAGCTATTCAAATAAAAGTATAGGTAGGTAGATGTGTATGGATATTAAATTTAATTACAGAGATTTATCTAAACTTGAGAAATTTGATTTATATATTGACAATATGACCAAAATCTTTCAGAGCGATTCCGTATTCAGTGACGGAACGGAACGTTTTCGCTGCCCGGCGGAGCCTATGCCGGGAGACCGTGTGAAATTAGCTATCCGGACAGCAAGAGACAATGTTGATAAGGTTATTCTTGTAATAAATGACGAACGGATAGAGATGGAGATTGGTGAAAGTGATATGTTCTTTGACTACTACGAGGCATACGTGGATGTAGGCGAAGAGAACATGTACTATTATTATGAAATTGTGTCCAACACCCTGCAGTGCTATTACACGAGACGTGGTGTGTCAAAGACCGCGGAAAAAGAATTCTATTTTACCCTGATGCCCGGGTTTGTTACGCCGGACTGGGCAAAGGGTGCGGTGTTCTATCAGATATTTGTGGACCGGTTTTATAATGGCGACCGTTCCAATGACGTTGAGACCAATGAGTATATTTATATAAATGAAGGAACGGTACGTGTAAATGATATTACGAAGTACCCTTCCGCAATGGATGTCCGCGAGTTTTACGGTGGAGATCTGAAGGGGGTAATGGAGAAGCTTGATTATCTCAAAGATCTGGGCGTGGATGTTATTTATCTTAACCCGATTTTTGTTTCCCCTTCCAATCACAAGTACGACATTCAGGATTATGATTATGTAGATCCGCATTATGGCGTGATTATAGACGACGGTGGTGAAGTGCTGGAGGATGGCGCAACATCAAATGAACATGCGACCAAGTATATCAGACGAGTTACGAACAAAAGAAATCTTGAGGCAAGTAACGAACTATTCATCCGACTTGTGGATGCTATCCATGAAAGAGGAATGAAAGTAATATTGGATGGCGTGTTTAATCATTGTGGTTCCTTTAACAAATGGTTGGATCGTGAGAAGATTTACTCCGGACAGGAAGGTTATCCGAATGGGGCCTATGTGGATGAAAGAAGTCCGTATCATACGTATTTCCGATTTTTAAACAGCTTACAGTGGCCGGATAACAATAGTTATGAAGGTTGGTGGGGGCATGATACCCTTCCGAAGCTTAATTACGAGGAGTCGTATGAACTGTTTCAGGAGATTATGCGTATCGGTCGCAAATGGGTGTCACCGCCGTATAATGCAGACGGATGGAGACTGGATGTGGCAGCAGACCTGGGATTCTCTGTAGACTATAATCATTTCTTCTGGAAAAAGTTCCGGGAAAACGTAAAGAATGCCAACCCGAATGCAATCATACTGGCAGAGCATTACGGTGATCCATCTTCTTGGTTAAGCGGAGACCAGTGGGATACTATTATGAACTATGATGCGTTTATGGAGCCGATTTCGTGGTTTTTGACCGGGCTTGAGAAGCACAGCGATGAGTTTCGAGGTGATTTGCTGGGAAATGGCAAAGCATTTAAAGAGACTATGATTTATAATATGGCGAAAATGAATACACAGTCGCTTCAGGTATCCATGAACGAATTGTCCAATCACGACCATTCAAGATTCCTGACACGAACAAACCGGAGGGTTGGGCGTTTGGCAACACTGGGACCGGTTGCTGCGGAGGAGAATATCAACAAAGCGGTTTTTATGCTTGGAGTTGTGATTCAGATGACCTGGCCGGGTGCGCCGACGGTTTACTATGGTGACGAAGCGGGGCTTTGCGGTTGGACGGACCCGGATAATCGAAGAGCTTATCCATGGGGAAGAGAAGATGAACGATTGCTCCAATTTCATAAAGAGATCATTTCGATACACAAAGATTATGATGCACTTAAGAAGGGGTCGCTTAAGTTTTTGGCAGCCGACCAGGATTTGCTGGCGTATGGGCGTTTTCTGGGAGAGGAAAAGATTATTGTTGTCATTAACAGTGCCACAGAGGATCGTCCGGTCAAACTGTTCCTTCGCGGAATGGGAATCGACGATATGGAAATGGTACTCAAACTTATGGAGACAGCAGACGGACAATTCTCCAGAAAGACGCGTTCTTATGATGTGAGGTCAGGTTATATTCACATGGATATGAGGCCACAGTCCTCCGTGATTTTGAAAGTATTTAACAGATAGAATGATTGAGGAAATAAAATGAAAGAAAATAAGATACTGTTAGTTGCAGTGAATGCAAAGTACATTCATTCGAATCTGGCTGTTTACAGTTTACGTGCTTTTGCACAGACACATTCCAAATGGAACTCTAAAGCTCATTCTGAAAAGAATGGGCTTTATAAAACGGAATTGTTGGAAGTAACCATCAACAATTATGTGCCGGATATTTTAAGAGAAATCTATTTGAGACAGCCAACCGTGATTGCATTTTCCTGCTATATATGGAATATAGAAATCATCCGCCAGTTGGTGCGGGAACTGAACAAAGTATTGCCAGAGGTGCCAATATGGTTAGGCGGTCCGGAAGTTTCGTACAATCCAAAGGAGCAGCTTCTGATGGACAAGGAGTTGCCGGTAAAAGGAATCATGGTCGGCGAAGGGGAAGTGACCTTCACGAGACTGGTGGATTATTATAATGCGTTGGAGATGGGAGAAGCGACGACACTTTCGGATATTCCGGGGATTGTTTACCTGGAAAACAATGAGATTGTGGATAACGGCATGGGAATTGCGCCGGATATGGATCAGCTGGAATTCCCGTATTGGAACATTATCGACGATTTTGAAAATAAGATTATTTATTATGAAACGAGTAGAGGCTGTCCGTACCGATGCAGTTACTGCTTATCTTCCATAGAAAAAGGAATCCGTATACGAAGTTTTTCGATTGTGGAGAAGGAGCTTGCGTTTTTCCTTGCGCATAAAATACCACAGGTAAAATTCATTGATCGAACGTTTAATGCCATACACGAACATGCCATGGCAATTTGGACATATATTAAAGAGCATGATAACGGCGTGACCAATTTTCATTTTGAGATATCGGCAGATTTGCTCCAAGAGGATGAAATGGAATTGCTGAATTCCATGCGACCGGGTCTGGTTCAGTTGGAAATCGGTGTACAATCCGTTCTTCCGGAGACGATAGAAGCGATACATCGGAAAATGGATTTGTCGAAACTGTCGTATGCGGTGAATAAAGTAAATTCGGGAAAAAATATACATCAGCACCTGGACTTAATAGCAGGACTTCCATATGAAGACTATGCGAAGTTCCAGGAATCCTTTAACTACGTGTATGCGCTCAGACCGGAACAATTGCAGCTTGGCTTTTTGAAAATGCTAAAAGGGGCGGGAATATACGAAGAGCAGGATAAATATCAGATAAAATTCTCTTCCATGGCTCCGTACGAGGTACTCTCAACACAGTGGCTGTCCTACGGGGATATTCTGGAACTGAAGAAAGTGGAAGAGATGGTAGAGGTTTATTACAACAGTGGTCAGTTTGGCTATGTGATTGGGTATCTGGAGCACCATTTTGACACGCCGTTTCAGTTATATAAAGAACTGGGAGATTATTATCAGGAGAAAGGCTTCCGGCTTCTAAAACATAATCGATACAGTCGTTATGAGATTATTATGCAATTTGCAAAGGAACGGTTACGACAGACAAAAGAACAGGAAGAACTTATGGAACAGCTTGTGGTGTATGATTTGTATGCCAGGGAGAATATGAAAAATCATCCTCCAATCGGAGCAGATATGGAACAATGGAAGAAAGAAGTGCATCTGTTTTATCAAGATGAAAGGAAAATGGAGCAGTATCTTCCAAATTACAAAAAATATACGGGCAAGCAGGCAGAGCGAATGACACATATGGAGTATTTTACTTATGATTTGCAGGCTGCGACAAAGAACGGACAGTGTGTGCCAAAGGAAAGCTTCCTTTTGTTTGACTATGAGCAGAGGAATCCGTTAAATAAAGAGGCGCGTACAGTATTGTTGACGGAGGACGAATTTAGAACATTATGAAAGAAAAAGAAAGAGTACAAAAAATACTGGATCTTTTAGATGAGCATTATACAACAGAATACAAGTGCTATCTGGAGTACAACACGCCCTGGCAGTTACTGATTGCCGTTATTTTGAGTGCACAGTGTACGGACGCCAGAGTAAATATTGTGACCAGAGACTTATTTCAAAAGTATCCGACGTTGGAAGCATTTGCGAATGCTGATGTGGGGGAAATGGAAAAAGATATTCACTCGATTGGCTTCTATAAGAATAAAGCGAGAAATATTATTCTGTGTGCAAGAAAACTTGTGAGAGAGTTCGGGGGAGTGGTCCCGGATACAATGGAGGAACTTCTTACCCTGAATGGAGTAGGAAGAAAGACTGCCAATGTTATTCTGGGTAATATTTACCATAAACCGAGCATTGTGGTAGACACACATGTGAAAAGAATATCGAAAAAACTTGGATTTACAAAGGAAGAGGATCCGGAAAAAATAGAATATGATTTGATGAAGATTTTGCCGGAAGATCACTGGATTTTATATAATATTCAGATCATTACACACGGGAGAGGACTTTGTACTGCGCGAAGCCCTCAGTGTGAAAAATGTTTTCTGCTATCCTATTGTCAATTAAAAAAGTGACTTGCTTTATCAAAAATGTGTGATACACTAGTAGGCGTAGCATAAATTAGATTATGAAAGATATTTGCGTAAAGTCGTGAGAACACTGTCCTTCCGGACGCTGTTCAAATCTGATACGATGTCGATTAAATGCTCAATTCCTAAGGTGTTTCCTTCGTTGGCATATAATTCGCCCAGACGCAGATATACGTTGCTGGTATCCGCATGCAAGGATGCCGCATATTCAAATACAAGTTTTGCATGATCGAAATTATCCGCTTCAAAAAGGTATTCGCCCCATTCATTCAGGGCAATGATAAAGGAAGTATAGTTAAGGTCGTACTCTGAGAGCTTCTTAAAATTACCGACGCCGTAGCTTAGTTTGAGTTCGGTATTGGAGTAATTGCTTAAGTCGACCATCGTCGTATTTTCAAATACTTTGACGTCTGCTTCAAGGTTTAAAAGTGTTTTGTCTTCTATATCGGAGTCTTCCGGTGTAAATGGCAGGGAAGACAGATCTACTGTGACATAAGGCAGATTTGAGATGTCTGAGTTGCGGGTGCTGTTCGCTTGCATTTCCTTATCCCAAAAGTCTTTTTGCTGACTTTTGTCGCGGGAATCTGATTTGCGAAGCTCATATCCCAACCAGATAATAAACACGATAAAGATCAAAAAAAATATTGGCATAACACATTCCTTTCAAAAAATTGAAGAATTAATTTTTTAGCAAAACTATTATAACAGAACTGTAACATAATTGCATTAGTATATCATTCGGTAGAAATGTAAAGAAAGAAGAAAAGAGGGAGCAACATGAATTTTAACAAACGTAAAAACCAAAAGATAATTTCATCTATAATTATTGCTATCATCATTTTGTCTATGGTAGTACCAATGTTTTTACAAGTAATTTAGCGTGTGAAGGGGATTGATGTAAGATGATTAAATTAAAAAAATTAGCAGTTGTAGCGGGAACTTCCTGCGTAGTATTATTGACAGTTACCGCCGGATACAAAGCATTCGCACAGAGTACGGAGGAACCGACCATTAGTGAAGGGATTTATATTGAAACTCTGGATGTAGGTGGGATGACCGAAGAACAGGCGGTAAAAGCGTTGGATGAATATGCAGCAGATTTATCTGACAAAGAAGTCGTTGTTACAGTAGGTGATAAAGAAACGAAAACAAGTCTTAAGGACCTTGGATATAAATGCAAAGAAAATGATACCGTAGAGGAAGCAATGGCATACGGTAAAAGCGGTAACTTTATCAAAAGATACAAAGATATGAAGGATCTCAAAAATGAACCAAAAGTGTTCGAACTTGAATTTGGACTTGAGATGGATAAGGTTACAGAGTTTGTAGCGGATAAATGTGTAAAATTTGAACAAAAGCCTGTAAATGCGAAGCTTTCCAGAGAAAATGGCAAGTTTATCGTTACAGAATCCAAGACAGGAATTGCAGTAGATGCAGATGCTACCGCAAAGGCAATTGTGTCAGCAGTAGAAGAGGATGATATTAAGAATACAGAAGTAAAAGTAGAAGCTGTTGTAACGACAAAGGAACCAAAGTATACTTCTGAGCAGTTAAAACTCTGCAAGGACGTATTGGGTACGTTCTCTACAACATATGCAAGTTCATCTTCCTCACGAGCAAATAATCTTGCAAATGGTGCTCGTTTGATTAATGGAAGTATTATCTGGCCGGGAAAGACATTCTCAACCAGTAAAACAATGTCTCCAATTACGGTTGCAAACGGATATACCATTGCCGGCGCATACCAGAATGGTGTTGTAGTTGACAGTGTAGGCGGTGGAGTTTGCCAGGTTGCAACGACACTTTACAATGCAGCACTTCTTTCAGAACTTGAAATCGTAGAAAGAGCAAACCATTCCATGATTGTAGGTTATGTAAAACCTTCTATGGATGCAGCTATTTCCGGTGATTACAAAGACCTTAAGATAAAGAATAATACAGATGCTCCGATTTATATTGAAGGACATACCGAAGGCAGAACGATTACATTTACGATATACGGACATGAGACACGAGATACTTCAAAGCGTACGATTGAGTATGAATCAGAAGTTATATCTACGATTTCTCCGGGTGGAGAGGTTGTAAAGAAAGACTCCAGCAAACCAAAGACATATCGTCATGTGGAGCAGAGTGCGCACATCGGATATGTTGCAAGACTCTGGAAAATTGTCTACGAAAACGGTAAACAGGTAAGTAGAGAAAAGGTAAATGACAGCTCCTACAAGGCAGAACCGGCACACGTAGTAGTTGGAACGAAAGACACGAAGCCTTCACCGTCACCGAAGAAAGATAATAAGAAAGACAATAAAAAAGATACGAAAAAAGATAACAACAACAAAAAGAATGATACCAAGAAAACTCCGGCTCCTGCACCAACACAGGCGCCAGCTCCGGATCCGACACCGGATGCACCGGAGACGCCGGACAATTCAGAGGGAACAGAATAAGAGATACAAAAGGAGGGTGACGATGTGCACCCTCTTTCTGTACATTATCATAGGATAAAGCCAGGAGGAACTTTGTGAAAGAAGGAAAGATTACAGAAAGTATATTGGAACGCTCTGTTCTGAAATTAATAGATGCATCGGATGAAAGTGTAATACAGGGAGCCGGAGCCGGAAGGGATATTTCCGTCCTTGGCATGGATAAATTGCAGGCTGGAAAACTTGCGGTAGCAACGAATACGGTAACCGGCCCACTCTGGAACCTTGGAAGACGAGGCGTTTACCGGGCGGCGAACAACTTTTTTTTATATGGCATTACGCCACTGGGCTACGAGATTAACCTGACGTTGCCTGCCAAACTGAGAGAACAGAAGCTCAAAAATATTATGACGGATATTCAGACGGCAGTGAAAGAAACAAAAGGCGAAATCATCGGTGGTCACACGATGTGTGTGGAAGGGCTTCCTTTCCCGATTCTGTCGGTAACGGTAATTGGAAAAGCGGATGGCGCGTTTGAAAAAGAGGAAAAGTCTACAGATAAAACGGGCGCAATCGTTATGACCAAATGGGCAGGAACCGAAGGCGGTGCCCTGATTGCAAAAGTCCGGGAAGAAGCGCTCCTAAAAAGATATTCGAAAGATTATCTGGAAAAGGTAAATGATTTTGGAGAGTTTTTGTCTATTGCGAAGGAATGCAGGATTGCGAGAGCGCAGCATGCAACGTATCTTCACGATATAGGGGAAGGCGGTGTTTTTGGTGCTCTTTGGGAGCTGTCAGACAAGACAGGATGCGGCTTTGAGGTTGACTTAAAGAAGATTTTGCTTCGCCAGGAAATCGTTGAAGTGTGCAATTTTACGGATGTAAATCCATATAAACTTACCTCTGTAGGTTCACTGCTCTGTGTATCCAAAGAAGGGGAAAAACTGGTGGAAACATTGAAGGAAGCAGGGATAGAAGCTGCGATTATCGGTGAGTTAAAAGATTCCAATGATAAGATTATTCGCAATGAGGATGAAATTCGATATCTGGATTCACCAAAAAACGATGAATTTTTTAAAATATACCACTTATAAATGGTGGGAATTATGGTATAATAAAAGATAATACCTAAGGAGAAGGAAAAAGGAGAAAGAAAATGAAGGATTTGCGAGAAGATATTCTTAATGTGATAGAGACCAACAGCCGTATCTCCATGGAAGAGTTGGCGGTTCGGTTAGGTGCTGATAAAGAACAGGTGGTAGACGAGATTACTGCGATGGAAAAAGAAGGCGTAATCTGTGGCTATAACACGCTGATTAACTGGGATAATATGGACTGTGATAAAGTAACGGCTCTCATTGAAATCAAAGTTACTCCACAAAGAGGACAGGGATTTGAAAAAATCGCAGAACGTATTTACAAATTTGACGAAGTAGAGAGTGTATATCTGATGTCCGGCGGATACGATCTGACTGTATTTATCCGCGGTAAGAATATGAAAGAGATTTCCAACTTTGTATGGAACAAATTAGCTCCATTGGAGTCTGTAACAAGTACCGCAACTTACTTTGTACTCAAAAAATACAAGGAGCATGGAGTTGCACTTGTGAATACGGCAAAAGAGGATGAAAGGATGTTGATTGCACCATGAGAAACCCGTTATCAAAAACGATAGAAAGTATTAAGCCATCCGGAATCCGTAAATTTTTTGATATTGTAAATGAAATGACAGATGCCATTTCCCTTGGTGTTGGTGAACCGGATTTTGATACCCCATGGCATATTCGAGAAGAGGGAATCTACTCTCTTGAAAAGGGCAAAACCTTTTATACGTCCAATGCCGGACTGAAAGAATTAAAGGTTGAGATTTGCAAATATTTAAACAGAAAATTTGATTTGAATTATGACTTCAACAATGAAGTTTTTGTAACGGTCGGCGGAAGTGAAGCAATTGACGTGGCACTCAGAGTTATGATAGACCCGGGCGATGAGGTTTTGATACCTGAGCCGTGTTATGTATCGTACCTGCCTTGTGTTCAGCTCACTTATGGAGTTCCGGTACCGATTCCGTTACAGGAAAAGAACAAATTCAAACTTACCAAAGAAGAACTTCTTGCAAATATTACAGATAAGACAAAAGTATTGGTTATGCCGTTTCCGAACAATCCAACCGGCGGAATAATGACGCGTGAGGATTTACAGGAAATCGTAGATGTAATTATAGAAAAGGATATTTTCGTTATCTCCGACGAAATCTATTCTGAGCTTACATATGGAGGCAAAAACCATGTATCTATCGCATCTTTCCCTGGAATGAAAGAAAGATGTATTGTGATTAACGGCTTCTCCAAATCCTATGCCATGACCGGTTGGAGACTTGGTTATGCAGCAGGGCCGGAAGAGATTATTTCACAGATGATTAAGGTGCATCAGTTTGCAATTATGTGTGCGCCTACGACCAGTCAGTATGCTGCAGTAGAGGCGCTGAAAAACGGTGACCATGATGTGGAAACCATGCGTAAAGCATACGACCAGAGACGTCGCTTTTTATTAAAAGAATTTGAGCGTATTGGCATGAAATGTTTCGAGCCGGAGGGCGCATTTTATATGTTCCCAAGCATAGAGAAATACGGTCTTTCCAGTGAAGAGTTTGCAACAAGACTTCTTATGGAGGAGAAGGTTGCAGTTGTTCCGGGAACCGCATTTGGTGATTCCGGAGAGGGATTCCTTCGAATTTCCTATGCATACTCTATCGATAATCTCAAGATTGCGATGGAGCGAATCGAAAAGTTTGTTAAGCGATTGGAAGCAAAATAGAGAATTGTTTCCGATATAATATTAGAAGAGTAGATGGAGGTTGTTTATGGCAGGATTAAGCGCAGATTATATCAATCCATTTTTAATGGCAGCAAAACAGGTACTTAAAAATATGTGTGGAGTAGACGCAGAGATAGGCAAACCATTTCTTAAAGATGCAGAATTTACTTCAGACAGTATCGTCATTATCATCGGCGTTACGGGTGAGATGCGTGGACAGGTAATGTTGGGATTTGAGAATCCTGTTGCATGTGATATTGCGTCTAAGATGTGTATGATGCCAATCACTGTATTGGATGAGATTTCTACCAGTGCGATTTGTGAGCTTGGCAATATGATTATGGGTAATACTGCAACCCTGTTCTCTAACAATGATATCGGAATTGATATTACACCACCGACATTATGTACCGGAGACGTAAGCTTCTCCGCAAACTTTACGAGAAATATATGTATTCCGATTAAATATGGTGAGCACACGATAGAATTTAATTTATCCTTAAAGGAAGACAGAAAGTAGTACGTTATGTTAAATATTATTTTACATGAACCGGAGATTCCACAAAATACGGGGAATATCGGTAGAACCTGTGTGGCAGCAGGTGCAAAACTTCATTTAATTGAGCCGCTGGGATTTCGACTTAATGAAAAGGCGATCAAGCGTGCCGGTATGGATTATTGGGAGAAGCTAGATGTCACCAGATATGATGATTTCGCAGATTTCCTTCAGAAGAATCCGGATGCCAAGATATTTATGGCAACCACGAAGGCGAAACATACTTATACCGAGGTGAATTATGGCCCCAATGATTTTATCATGTTTGGAAAAGAGAGCGCAGGTATTCCGGAGGAGATATTGGTAGACTATGAGGAGACCTGTATCCGCATTCCGATGATTGGAGATATTCGATCATTGAATCTTGGTAATTCGGTAGCCATTGTCTTGTATGAGGCACTGCGACAGAATCATTTTACAGATATGAATTTGGAAGGAGATTTACACAGACTCTCCTGGAAAAGTAAATAGCGAAACATATAAAAACAACCGTCCGATGTAATTTTTGAGATTTGCATCAGACGGTTGTTTTGCATATTCGATCGTTTACTGCGGTTTTGTCTGGGAGAGCGTGAAGATGAATTCCGTTCCAACCCCTTCCGTACTAATCAGGTTAATGTTTTCTTTGTGAGCATTTATAATTTCTTTCGTTATAGAAAGACCAAGACCGGTGCCCTTCTTGTCTTTACCACGGGAGGTATCGGTTTTGTAAAAACGTTCCCACACTTTCTTCAGGCTGTTCTTTGGAATGCCGATGCCATAGTCTTTGACGGATACGAATACTTTGCCGTTTTGGATTTCGGTGGAAATGTCAATCTTTGAATTGTTGTGGCTGAATTTGATGGCGTTGTCTATCAGGTTATAAAGTACCTGCTGTATCTTACCCATGTCTGCGTAGACAAGTGTGCTTTCTTCCGGGAAAGTGAGGTTTAACTGGATGTCTTTTTTCAGACAGTTAACCTCGAAGGTTTCACAGGTCTTTTTGATGACCGAGTTAATATCAAAGGAGCTGATATCTAACATCACACCGTTGTTTTCGAAACGGTTGAGTTCCAAAAGGTTGGTTGTGAGCTTTGTCAGACGTTCCGTTTCAAAAAGGATAATATCCAGATATTTTTCCTGGGCTTCGTATGGAATGGTGCCGTCTTTCATTGCCTCCGCGTATCCGCGTATGGAAGTCAGAGGAGAACGGAAATCATGTGAAATATTTGCAACGAATTTCTTCTGATAGTCGTCAAGATTTTTGATTTCGGTTGCCATAAACTGAACAGATTCCAGAAGCTTTTCGTATTCTCCGGGAAGAAAGACGGTTTTGTCTTTTGGAGAGATGGTATAGTCCAAATCCCCTTCGGCGTATTTCTTTGCTGCAAGTGTGAGTTTTCTCAGTGGTCGGATATTAAGAAGATAAATAACGCCAATCAGTAAAAACAACAAAACAGTAAATGCCAGCATTATGAAATTCAGGGAATTGATGTGATAAGACAATTCATCTACCATACCTGAGGTTGCATAGAGCATTACGATATAGCCTTTCAAATCGTAGTCTGCATAAACTGCCAGCGAAACGGAGAGCGTCGGTTCGTTCGTGATATCTTTCAAAGCCTGTGGCTGTGAAAAAGTGTGGCTTAGAACCTCCGGTTCTGTTTCTATAATGTTTATTCTATGTGACATGGTACGCGGATCTCTTGTATCAAGAAAAATCTCTCCATTTTTTTTGACAATGAGAATACGAGTATTAAGGAAAGTATCAATGCTGTGAAGCTGTGTGCTTAATCCGGTAAGGGTTAAGCGGTTCATATAGTAATTGTTCATATAATTGGTAGAAAGAATCTCTGCCTCGTCGTAGAGTACTTTTTGCTTCTCTTCAATCATATGTTCCTGAACCCCATAACGCACAAAAGTGTTAATACTGATAAATCCAATCATGGAAATGAGCAATACCAACATGATATAACGAAAAATAAGATGTCGTCTCAATGAGATTACCTCCTAATTAGTGGTCTCAAATTTATATCCGATACCCCAGACGGTAGCGAGTTTCCAGGCAGAGTGATCTTTGATTTTCTCACGAAGTCGTTTGATATGTACATCTACCGTTCGTGTATCACCAATGTACTCGTAGCCCCAAATATGGTCTAACAGTTGTTCTCTGGTAAACACCTGGTTTGGATGGGAAGCGAGGAAATAAAACAGCTCCAGTTCCTTAGGCGGCATCTCGATTCGCTGGTCGTAGTAAGTGACCGCATAATTGGTCTGGTTGATGATAAGGTCCGGATACATAACATATTCCCCTTTTTCGTCGGCGGTGTCCGGCGCGGGCGCACTGCCTGTGTTGGCATAACGTCTTAAAACAGCTTTTACCCTTGCAACCAGTTCTTTTGAATCAAAAGGTTTAATCATATAGTCGTCTGCGCCAAGCTCCAGTCCCAGCACCTTGTCAAAGACCTCTCCTTTGGCGGAAAGCATAATGATTGGAATAGAGCCCTTCTTGCGTATTTCCCTGCAAACCTCATAACCGTCTATACCCGGAAGCATCAGGTCAAGCAGAATCAAATCCGGATGATAGGATTCAAATTCCTTAAGTGCATCTTCTCCGTTATAAACAATCTGAGTTTCAAAGCACTCTTTTACGAGATATAGGGAAATTAATTCGGCAATATTTGCATCATCATCTACGATGAGTATTTTCTGTTTGTTAATCATTCAAAAGACCTCCTGTTACTTGAATTCTACAATAGTTACACCCATATCGCCTTCGCCAAAACCACCCAGACGATAACTTTTTACGTAACTGATTCTTTTTAGCTGACCATGAACGGCATTTTTCAGTGCCCCCGTTCCGCGTCCATGAATTACCGTTACCTGTGGAAGACCGGATAAGTAGGCGTCATCAAGATATTTCTCCATAACCGGCAGCGCTTCATCTACCGTCATTCCAATCAGATTGACTTCCGGTCGGATCGTTGCAGATTTGGACATTTTAATTTTGCCGGCGCCGGTGTTTTTATTTTGGGGTTTCAGAGATGCACCGGTTGTATTTTCTTCCTCGGCAAGCTCTATGTCAGACAATGCAACCTTAGAGCGTAAAATGCCCATCTGTACAAAAAGCTCTCCTTTGTTGTCCGGAAGACTGCTGACAGTTCCTTTGAGGTTCAGACTGTGGACAAATACCGAATCGCCAAGACGGAGTGTTTTGGGATTGATTTTCTTGCCTTTTTTTGCTTTGGTTTTGAGAGACAGCTTGTCCTGTGTTTCATTCAGACTGTTACGCAAAGCAAGGCGCTGTTGCTCCATTTCTTTTGCATAATCAGCGTTTTTGCTCCATTTGTTATACTTACGGATGGATTCGTCGGCAAGATCTTTCGCTTTCTGGATGATATCTCTTGCTTCTTCGTTGGCATTGCGAAGAATGCGTTCCTTGGCATGATCTATTTTATCATTTTTTTGTTGCAGACGCGCACGAAGCTCTGCAATTTCTGCTTTGTAGCGTGCAATCTCGGCCTGCTCCTTTTCGAGGGAAATGCGGCTTCCTTCGAGGTCACTGATGACATCCTCTAACGACTGGTCGCTTGTGGAAATCCGCTGTCTGGCATCCGAAATAATATCCTCGGAAAGTCCGAGTTTTTTGGAAATTGCGAAAGCGTTACTCTTGCCGGGAACACCGATTAAAAGACGATACGTCGGCTGAAGCGAAGCAACGTCGAATTCGCAACAGGCATTTTCAACATCCGGTTCAGTCAGTGCAAATACTTTCAATTCACTGTAGTGCGTTGTGGCAATTGTTGTAGCACCGCGTTGATGGAGATTATTCAATATCGAAATAGCGAGTGCAGCTCCTTCTGTCGGATCGGTACCTGCACCTAACTCATCAAACAAAACGAGAGAACGATTGTCTGCCTTATCCAGGATGGAAACAGTATTTGTCATATGGCCGGAGAAGGTACTCAGACTTTGCTCGATACTCTGCTCATCTCCGATATCTGCATAAACCTGATGGAATACGGACAGTTCCGACTTATCAAAGGCGGGGATGTGAAGACCGGACTGTCCCATCAGTGTAAACAGCCCGACTGTTTTGAGGGATACCGTCTTACCACCGGTATTCGGACCGGTAATGATAAGCATATGAAAATCCTCCCCGATGTGAATATCAATCGGGACAATCTTATGTGGATCGATGAAAGGATGGCGCCCTTTTTTGATGTTGATATAGCCACGGTTGTTAAAAACGGGCTCGCTGCCTTTCATTTGCCTTGACAAATATGCTCTTGCAAAAATGAAATCGAGAGCACAAAGGGTCTTAAAATCATTGGAAAGCGCATCTGTAAAAAGTGCGGCCTCGGCACTGAGCGAAGCAAGAATACGCTGAATTTCTTCTGCTTCTTTCAGGGCAAGCTCCTTTAATTCGTTATTTAAGTCCACGACTGCCATAGGCTCGATGAAAAAGGTAGAACCGGTGGAAGACTGGTCGTGAACCATACCTTTCATCTGATTCTTATATTCGGACTTGACCGGAATGCAGTAGCGACCATCACGCATGGTAATGATATTTTCCTGCAGCATCGTCTGTGTCGAACTCTGGTTGATGAGTTTATTTAATGTATCGTGTATCTTGTTATTGGTATTTTTGACACTGCGGCGAATTCGCAAAAGTTCCGGACTTGCATCGTCGCTGTATTCCTCCTCGTCAATAATAGCAGCGGTAATCGCTTTGTTTAAAGGGGAAAGCGGTTCCAGACTTACAAAGGACTCTGTAAGGGAATCCTCGATGTTTTCCTGTGCATCGTAATTCTTAACGGTCAGTGCAGTTGAAAGCATACGACTGATATCCAACAATTCTTTCGATGTCAGAATCCCGCCGACCTCCAGACGCTTGATGGAAGGACGTATGTCGCTGACTCCGCGAAAAGAAAGATGACCTTTGGCAAGAACTCTGCTCAGGGCATCGGAAGTTTCGGTCTGTAATTTTTGGATTCTGGGTAGGGAATCCGCCGGATGGAGCTTCTTGCAATATTTTCGTCCAAGAGGTGTGCTCGCTTCTTTTTCCAGCATTTCTGTTATTTTATAATATTCCAAAGTGTGTAAAACTTTCTGATTCATATACATTCTCCGTACTTTCTTGATATTATAGACTATTGTAACGTATACGGCGGGAAAAGAAAATACGATTATTCATATATTGTTCATAAAAATGTGTTATAATGTTTTGTGTGTTTTTTGAATATATGTAAGAGGGGAACCTACAGGATTTGTAAGCAACAAATGTACAGGCAGGAGAAGGAGAGTTTATGTCTGGTGAAGAAAAACAGCAAAATAAAATGGATGACGAAAAGCGTGCTTTTATAAAAGAGCAGGTAGCACCAAATAAAAAAAATAAATGGAAAAAGAACGGCAGAATTGTCTTACAGACGGCAGGACTTTCTGTTTTATTCGGTTTAGTCAGTGCGTTTGTTTTTGCGCAGGCAGAGCCGGCATTCCGTAATTATTTTCATCCGGAAGAGAAGAATAAAAGTACCGTAGTATTGGAGACGGAACCGACAGAGACACCGGAGCCGACACAGAGTCCTTCGCCGACTCCGACGAAGACGCCGAAGAAGGAACCGGAGGTCATAACGGAAGTTGTGGAAGCGGATCTGGATACGTTCCAGCAGATGTACGAGAAGGTACAGGCAAAAGTAGAAGATTTGAATCATTCCGTAGTAAAGGTGTCTACGATTCAAAACGGTGTTGACTGGTTTGATAATCCGGCGGAACTGAAAGACGAGACGAGTGGAATTATTGTTGCCGAAGATGATGAGAGCTATTACATTTTGGCGACTCCGAGTGAGATTACGGATTCGAAGAATATTCAGATTACATTTTCCAATGATTACGTAACGAAAGGAACACTGCTTGGAAGTGATTTGGAAGTAGATATCGCGGTGATCCGCGTGAGACGGGAGGAGATTTCCGAGGACACAAAGTCAATCATTTCCCTGTCAAAGCTGGGGGATTCTGACAAGATAAGACCGGGGCTTCCGGTTCTTGCACTTGGCAATCCAAACGGCTATGTGTATTCAATGGATATCGGGAATATCAGTTCCAGAACGTCTACCCTGTACGCGACAGATTCAGAATACCAGATGTTCTACACGACAATGGGAAGTACAACCAGAGGTGGCGGCGTAATTGCTGATATTGACGGACGTATTATCGGAATTATTTCTCATTTGACAGATGAGAATTCGGAAAGTAATTATTGTAAGGCGCTTTCCATAAACAAACTAAAAGGGCTGATTGAGCAGTTGATGAATCAGACCAAACGTGTGTATTGTGGCATAGAAGCTGCAAATATGAGCGAGGAATACAAAGAACAGAACCAGTTGGAAACCGGAATTTACGTAACGAAAGTGTTAAATGCATCTCCGGCGTTGCAGGGAGATGTTAAGGCGGGAGATATTATCCTGGATATCAACGGAATTGATATTTCGAGCGTGGAACAATATGCAAAAGTGCTTGCGCAGTATGAGCCGGGCGACAAGATTAAAGTCCGACTGATGCGTCTGATGGGCAATGAATGGAAAGAAAGCGAAGCAACGATAGCGCTGCAGGAAAAAAAGAATTAGTTTTGTATGAAGAGGTATAAATAATGCAATATATAGGAGAGTTACGAGAAGGAGAGAGATTAGGCGAGGTTTATTTTTGTAAGAGCAAGAATATACTTAAAACGAAAGCCGGAAAGAGCTATTATTCTTTAATGTTACAGGACCGCACAGGTTCGTTGGATGGCAAGGTGTGGGAAATCACCAATGGAATCGAACATTTTGAAGCGATGGATTATATTTACGTGGAAGGTCATATCACCAGTTTTCAGGGAACACTGCAGGCGAATATTTCCCGAATTCGCAAATGTCAGGAAGGCGAGTATGATCCGGAGGAGTATATGCCATGCACGAAGAAAGATAAGGATGCGATGTTTGAAGAACTTCTCGGATTTGTAAAGAGTGTTAAGGAAACCAATCTCAGAAAGTTACTGGAAAGCTTCTTTGTGGAAGATGCAGAATTTATCAAGATGTTCAAAGGACATTCTGCTGCAAAGAGTGTACACCACGGATTTATCGGCGGTCTGTTGGAACATACCCTTGGTGTAACCAGATTATGCGATTATATGGCAGGTGCATATCCGGTATTGAATCGCGACTTATTGATTGCCGCCGCAATATTCCATGACATCGGAAAGGTCAGAGAGATTTCTGCGTTCCCGGAGAATGATTATACCGATGACGGACAGTTATTGGGTCATATATATATGGGTGCCGAGATGATTGGCGAACGTGTAAGAGAAATTGACGGATTCCCGGTGGTGCTTGCAAATCAATTAAAGCATTGTATTTTATCTCATCACGGGGAACTGGAATATGGGTCGCCTAAGAAACCCGCACTTGCTGAGGCGGTTGCACTTAATTTTGCCGACAATACAGATGCGAAGATGCAGACGCTTACCGAGATTTTTGAAAAATCCGGAGATGCAAAAGGATGGCTTGGTTTCAATCGATTATTTGACTCGAATATTCGTAAGACAGATATTTAATGGAGGTCATTTTGAAAAAGAACGAAGATTACATAGTTGAAATAGAGGATCTGAGCAATGAGGGAACCGGAGTAGCCAAAATCTCCGGCTTCCCTGTTTTTATAAAAGGAGCAATTACCGGCGATAAGGTTAAGATTCGTATTGTGAAAGTGAAAAAGAATTATGCTTTTGGTATTGTCCTGGAACTGCTTACCGCTTCGCGGGATCGGACAACAGAGAGATGCCCGGTTGCAAAACAGTGCGGTGGATGCCAGCTGCAGCACATGACGTACGAAAGCCAGCTTTCTTTCAAGCAGAAAAAAGTGCTGGATTGTATGGAACGTATTGCCGGTTTGCGCGAGGAACTTGCTTCCGGCGCGATAGAGGTGCTGCCAATCCTCGGCATGGACGACGAGCCATTTTACTACCGAAATAAAGCGCAGTTCCCGGTTGGATATGATAAGAACGGTGAAATTGTCACCGGTTTTTATGCCGGACGGACACACTCCATCATTCCATCCGACACGTGCCACATACAGAATCCGGTTTGCGAGCCTATCCTGCAAAGTGTCAAGGAATATATGCAACAGGCGGGTGTTAAAGCGTATGATGAAGCAACAGGAAAGGGCATCGTGCGCCATATTTTAATCCGTACCGGTCGTAAGACGAAGGATATCATGGTATGCCTGGTGATTAATGCGGATAAACTTCCCAAAGAGCAGATGCTGACAGATAAATTGATTTCCATCAATGCGGACATTAATAGTATTGTTTTGAATATTAATAAAGAAAGAAATAATGTAATTCTTGGAAGAGAGAGCCGTTGTATCTATGGCAATCCATACATTGAGGATTATATTGGAGAGGTCAAATACAGAATCTCATCACAGTCCTTCTATCAGGTAAATCCAATTCAGACAGAGAAGCTGTACCGTGCTGCGCTTTCTTTTGCCAATCTTACCGGCAACGAAATCGTATGGGATCTGTATTGCGGAATCGGAACCATTTCCCTTTTCCTTGCACAAAAAGCGAAGATGGTTTATGGAGTGGAAATCGTGCCACAGGCGATTGAAAATGCGAAGAGCAATGCCAAGTTGAATCATATCGAAAATACGGAGTTTTTTGTTGGGGCAGCAGAAGAAGTCCTGCCGGACAAATACGAGAAGAGTAACCAGGCAATGCGGGCCGATGTAATCGTGGTCGATCCACCGCGTAAAGGGTGCGACACAAAACTTCTGGATACGCTGGTAAAAATGCAGCCGGACAGAATCGTGTATGTAAGCTGCGACCCGGCGACACTGGCCAGAGATGTTAAAATCTTAGGTGAAAATGGATATCGGGTGGAGAAATTGCAGGCGTGTGATATGTTCCCGCAGACGGTGCATGTCGAGACGGTAGTCCAGTTGGTCAACATCGGCGTAAAGCCTGATTAGAAGAATAAGAAAGATAAGCAAAGCACACAAAATAGGCTGACAATATTTTGATTTTAGTCGTAAAATGTAGTACAATAGTATGGTATAAATATCTTTTTTTTGAAAATTTATTCAGTAAAGGGGTTGCCATAGTATGAAAAAAAGAAAATCGCTGAAATCGATTCTGTTAAAAGAAATTGTAGCATTTGCCTCTATTATTATAGTGATCATCACAGCGGTCAATGTAAAAATGGAGAGAGATAAGATTGATGAGTTATCAAAATCCGTACTTTCCAAAGAATCTGTTTCTTATGCCAGCGAGGTGTACAACTGGTGGAGTAGTATCGAACAGCGGGTAAAACAGACCGCCGATGTATATCGGAATCTCCCGGAAGCAAGTCAAGACGACGTTCACGATATGCTTCTGAAACTTACCGAGGAGGATCCGGATTCACAGGATATCTATATCGCCTACGGAGATGACAATGTCTTCTTAGACGGTTCCGGATGGGAACCGGACGATACATTTGTATTCACAGACAGAGCATGGTATACCGGAGCCATAGATAATAATGGCAGTATCTATACTTCCGATCCTTATGTAGATGCGGCCACCGGGAAGACATGCCTGGCTTGCTCTGTTATGCTTCGTGATCAGGTTGTACTCAGTAGTGATGTTAATTTTGATAAGGTATCCGAAAAATTGTCCCAGTTTAAATCCAGTTCATCTAAAGCATCTTTCTATATTATCAATAAAGAAAGCAAGGATATTCTGGTTAGCAGTGTAGACGGCCTGACCGGTCAGACGATTGATGAAAGTTCGGATAAAACAATACACGGATTAAGTAAAGTCTTTGATTCGTTGAATACAGAGAATTCTATTGATGCAAATAAAGTGGTTACGGCAAAAACTGATGCCGGAAAGATGATGTATGTGGCAACGGATATCACAGATACTTCCTGGGTGGTTGTGTCAGCAGTACCGTACACTTTTATCAGTAGTAATATACAGCAGACGGTAGTGGTTATTCTTATCGTAGCAATTGTACTTCTTGGTTTACTGGGACTCATTCTTTTTATCGTCATCAGCAAATATTTAAATCCGGTGACTACAGTAACGCAGAGTATTACGGATATCAGCCGGGGAGACTTTACCGTGGAATTAAAGCCGGAAGGAAATAATGAGATTACCACATTGAGTGAGCAACTAAATGCTTACATCGGCAGTATGCACGGTATGCTTTCCAATCTGGCCAATATGTCTACGAATATGAATTCCAGTGCAAATGAATGTTTTGATATTTCACGTACGCTATCTTCCTCCAACCAATCGCAGGGAGACTCCATTGAGCGGTTGAACGATACGCTTTCCAAAATGAACGCATCGATAGGAGAAGTAGCAAACTCTGCAACAGAGCTTGCGACAACGTCTGAACAGCTGAAACAGAATGCAGAAGATGTAAAGCAACTTTGTATAGAAACAATGGATTCCTCTACATCAGGTAAGAATCAGATGTCAACCATGACTGCAGACGTGAATACATTAAATGAGACAATTCGTGATCTGACCGCCATCATTCGTGTGACGGCACAGTCTGTGGAGGAGATTACAGGTATTACGGAGACGATCAATGCAATTTCAGCACAGACGAACCTTTTATCGCTGAATGCTTCGATCGAGGCTGCCAGAGCAGGAGAAATGGGAAAAGGTTTTGCAGTCGTTGCCTCCGAAGTTGGAGTTTTGGCAAATCAATCTTCAGAAGCTACGGAGACAATCCGTCAGTTGGTTGGTGCGGTAACACGGAATATTCAGGATATTAACGAAAAGGCGGATCACTGCATGAAGGATATGGAGGCATGTCTTTTTGGTGTGGAAGAGGCTAATAAGTCCTTTGCTACAATTTATGATGATGTTGCCAGAGCAACAGATGGAATCGTTGAGATTACAAGTGGAATTGAGCGGATTAATGATGTAGTTAGTGGCAATGCATCCACGACGCAAGAGCAGGCGTCATCAATTAACAAGATTCTTGGACTGAGTGATCAGATTGTAACAGAAAGCAAGAATGTCTTAGCAGAAACAGACAGTATTTCGAATATTTCAGAAAACCTGAATCAGTATTCTGATGCAATCAAGGCAGATTTGTCCAAGTATACGCTGTAATCAAAAGTGAGACGGCGACCAACGAAACTGTGGGAGGTAAAAGGTGAGTATGGAACAAATTATGTATCAAGTAGCTACACTACAGTCATTGGCAACGGGATACTCTCGTGCTGTCGTATCGGTAGGTGAATTTCTGCAATCCGGGGATATTGGTCTTGGAACATATGAAAATGTCGATGGCGAGATGATTCTGTTGGATGGAAAATGTTATCGTGCTTTGGAAGATGGTACTGCTGTTTTGGCTGAAAATAATATGGGAGTACCTTTTGCTGTGACGACATTTTTTAATGAAAAAGGCAGGAAATGTAGCGCACAGAATATTGAAAATATAGAAGCTTTAAAAACTATGCTTGATATAAAAATTGAAGAGGATTTCGGTTTAAATAGTATGCATATGGTCCGGGTGGATGGAGAGTTTTCTAAAATATGTGCCAGATCTGAGTCCGGTTATAAATCGCACCATGTCTCTTTGAAAGATGTGCTTAAGAAAACACAGAAGGATTTTTTCTTTGAGGATGTGAAAGGGACTTTGGTGTGCGTATATTTTCCGGATTATATGGACGGTATCAATGCACCGGGGTGGCATTTACACTTTCTTTCGGAAGATAAAACCTGTGGTGGGCATGTCTTTGACCTGAATATGAACTTTGGAGATATTACGATCAATAAAATCAGTCAGATTCGAATCGAATTGCCATCAACGCCGGCTTTTGATACATACTCACTGAAAGAGGCTTCGCAGGATGAAATCAAACAGGTAGAGCAAGGAAACGGTAGTGAATCTAATTAGGCAGCCGGTATTTCGAAAATGATACAGTGCTTTCAGAACTAGAGGGTTGCCAATAGATAGTTATACCCAAATATTGACGGTGTAGTTATCAGAATGTACAATGAAGGCACAAATAAATTTTTTTGGTGAGGAGGAAGTGTTATGAAAAACAAAATTAAACAAATGGGAATGTATACGGTAGTAGCGGTACTTGCCGTGATTATTGCGTTATCTTCAGGCTTTTTGGTAAAGAACGCGGATGCTCAAAAGAAAGCAAAGGGGGCAGAAGCGGCGTATGAGATGTTAGAGGTTAAAGAAAACGTCAAATCATTTAAAAAAACCACAATCAGCTGGAAAAAGAAAAAAGTGGATGAATATGTGATTTACAAAATCAAAGCAGGTAAGAAGCCCAAAAAGGTAGCGAAGATTCCGGGCAAAAGAACCAGTTATACGGTAAAAACATCAAAGGACAAAAACTATGGGTTCAAGATTGAAGGACGTAAGTATAAGAAAGGAACCAAGAAACTGATTTATCATTGCGTAGGCGAAGCATACTTTTATAGCGGTGTAACCACTTTGGAATGGAATCGTTCTATGGTTTCTGAGCCGAAGTATTTCGAAAAATCTACGGAGATGATTCGTATGTCTCTTATGGATTACAATACTGGAATGAAACCAGATGGGTATGTGATATATCGAAAAGTATCCGGTGAAGAGACTTTCGAAAAGTATAAAACCATAAAGAAAAACAAAAAAGGTAAGTTGAAGTATACATGGGAAGATAATAATGTTCAAGCGCATCAAACCTACGTTTACATGGCGCAAAGTTACAAAAAAATTGGAAAGAAGTACTACTATGGAGTATGTTGTGATGGATATACGTGTAGTGCAGTGAGAAAATCAGCAAAATTCAGCATTACCGGGGAAGCGGAAGGAAAAGAACCAATTCTGAAGTTAAAAGGTGTTAAGGATAACGGAAAGACAATACTTGATGGGGCATTTTTTAATATAGGATATTTCTCAAAGAATAATAAGAAAGAGAGATATGTGCTTAAGGAGATTAGTATTGACGGTACAAACTGGTTTACAGCTGAGGAAGTTGGCGATTTAGAGAAGAAGTTGATTATAGAAGGAAATGAGTCTTTCTGGTTGAAATTTAACAAAGAAAAGAATTCCCCTGAATATTCGAAGTATGAGGGCGGAACAATTGAATATGACGGAGACCCATTTGTGTTGACAATTGATCCGTATATGGGCACTGTGAAAACTGTGTTACCGGATATGTATTGGTAATGAATATTTAGTTATGGGGAACAGAAGCTATGAATGTAATTGAGATTAATCACTTGACGAAAAGTTATGGAAAGAACAGAGGCGTAATTGATGTTTCGCTGACTGTTGAGCAGGGCGACATATTTGGATTTCTTGGGCCAAATGGTGCCGGCAAGTCAACAACGATTCGATCTATGCTTGGTTTTTTACGCTTTCATTCCGGAGAGATTAAAATACTTGGAAT
>JAILQS010000144.1 GCA_024698865.1 Lachnospiraceae bacterium
ACTCACCCGTCCGCCACTCAGTCAAATACAAAATCCCTTTGAGCAAGCTCTCCAGTCATTCGTAAGTGCTTCGTTCGACTTGCATGTGTTAAGCACGCCGCCAGCGTTCATCCTGAGCCAGGATCAAACTCTCAAATTAAAAGTTTGCCTGCAGAATCTCTGCTAGCTAATAATCCGTGTAATATTTACATATTACTTGGTGTTCGTTCGTGATAAGTTTACCTTATCGAAGAAATGATTCATCATTTCTTATTGAAATATTCAAATGAATTTTCAGGGTTGTTTCACTGTTTAATTATCAAGGTTCTAATTCTTCAAAACCGCGACATTTTCTTGCTTTTTCGAAGTTATTATATCTTTGTTGACTTTCTTGTTTCTTTCGCGTCAACAAAAGAGATTATATCACCATGGATTCTATGTGTCAACAACTTTTTTTATTTTTTTTGTATTTTTTTGAATCTGTTTTGATGCCTGTCTTTAATGCCGTTTTTACCGTATGTTTATAGCAGTGCATCCAGTCTCAAAAACTTCGCGAAGTAGTTTGTTTTCATCAGGAGCATCAGAAACATATTCTCATGAACGTGTCCCAGAACAATCTGACCAAAGTCGGTTGCATTCAACAACAAAACAAATACACCCAGTAGCCAGATAATTACCACTCCGTATGCCAGGCCAAGCAACATGCCTCCGCCTTTGTTTATTGTATGAATCACCGGTAGCTCTGTGATGTCATCCAACGAATGACCAAACTGCCACAGCAACAGTTTAACCAGATAATATAATATTATATATGAAAGAATGTTGATTATAATATCTGCCGCTTTTTGCTTTGTTGCTTTGACAAACTGCTCCTGAATTGCTTCTGTGGGTGCTTTTCCGTCTTTTATTTCTTTGGCACTGTCTTTTATGACATCTATATCTTTGCCTTCCTCCAACCCAAAGAACTCCTGTACGGTTTTGCTGTTGCGCACTGCCAGGCTCAATTCCGGTGCTCCGGCGCTCGCTACTCCAAGTGCAATTATTGTAGTAAACAATATAAAAACGGTGCGAACAAGTCCATTCTTTCCTCCACGCAACACGCTGGATATCAATATGAACAACACAACTAAAAATGTGGGATTCATTACTGTCTGACTCATTTTCCATCTCCTGATAATCTTACTTTCAGTATTTTCTTGCCTTGCAGGAAAATATAGTTATTCTTTCCTTCTGTCGGGAAAATATAATCAATGCTTGTACTGGACTTGTAATTCAGTTTGACCTTACCATTCACTTTCCAGATGTGACTTTCCAGCGCAGAGCGGAAATATATTTCGTCACCATACATTTCTACTTCACTGTATTCAAAGTCAATGGCTTTTGAGAGTATTTCCCTTCCGGAGGTATTGTATACGTGTAAAATACCTTCCTTATTGTCCTCGCCCTCTACTACAACTCCGATATATTTTTCGCTGTACATAATACTTTTAATCGTTGTCTTAAACTCTTCTGTACATACCTCTTTCGGCAATTCCGGCATATCATATATAGTAAAGAAATCTTCACCAAACACGCAGGCAGTATCTTCATTAATCCATTCAACTTTCGGAATCATTTTTCCTTTGTAGTTATTCGCACCTACGATTCGATTGACTTTATCCTGTCCAACTTTATCAAAGTTATAAAACGTCACATTGCTGTTCAATGCATTGGACTCTGAGGTCAGGTAAGAGGTGATTAATTTCTGCCCGTCCGGTGACAATGCAATATCCACCGGGTATCCGTCTACGGACACATTTGTTGGTATTTCCACTCTCAGGGATTGCGTGTTGTCGTACGGATCACATATCTGTATTGTATTGGATGCGTTTTCGGTAAGTACTGCTGCCACAATTCCTTTTGAAGACACTTCCGCCTGTACGATTGGGTAGTTCATATCCATCTGTGTACCGGAATCATTGCCATTGTAGACGGTCAGATATTTTGTTCCTATGTCTCCTATTACAACATAGTTCCCACACTGGTCTACCTGCGGCGAATTGTAATCATAACTTCCATTCCACAATAATGTACCATCTGCTCCAATTGCTACCGCACCGTCTCTGCTTATTTTCAGGACATTTCCATTGTAACTTTTGTACTCTGCATTAGAACTGTCCTGTCGCTCCGTCGACGCCAGTACCTCATAACCTCCAAAGCATTTTTCCACATAATTTCTGATTATATAAACAAACAACAGCACCGCTGCAGTAAGACAGATCGCAGCCGTAATACTTCTCTTTATAATGACTTTTCTCTTTTCTTTTGCAATTCGCTGTTGTTCCTGCTGTTCTAAATGGTTCTCCATTTTGTGTTCCTTTCACTTCTCTTTTTCAAATGTAGTTGAAAACTTCTCTCATTTTAGCATATTTAAAGAGCGCCTGCAATTTATTGAAACACGCGCTCATATCCTTTGGCTAAAACTACGGCAAAGTCAACACCTGACCTTCAATAATAACGTCTTCGCTGCTCAGATGATTTGCCTCTTTTATCGCCCCGATTTTCTTGTATGTACCATATTCCCGAATGCTGATGGCCGCCAGCGTATCTCCCTTTTGTACAACATACTGCTTAGGTTCCTTGGTTGGCTCAACCATTGTTTCGGTTACTTCTTGTTCTTTACTCTCTTGTTCTTTACTCTCTTGTTCTTTACTCTCTTGTTCTTCGCTCTCTTGTTCTTCGCTCTCCGGCTCCTTCTCGAAACCGCTCTCTATCTCTTCCATCCATTGTTTTGTCACTTCACTACTTGCGGTAGGTTCTACACTCGGGTCTGCAAAAGACTTTTCCTTATTTTCATCATCTTCTTTTGGTGCCCTCGTATAATTCTGGAGTTTTTCGAGATTGCCGTTTAGGTAACTGAGCGTTTCCTCAATATTGGTCATCTTATCGTAATTCCGAAAAGTTGTTCCTCCCATAAATAAAACGACCACTGCCAATCCGGTTGTAGCTGCCATTAAAATTCGCCGCACACCTCTTCCTGCTTCCTCTTTTATGAAGCGGTCATCTTCGTAAACGCTCACAGGCTCCTTGGTTTTCTCTTTTTCTCTTCTCCACGTTTTCAGGTACTCCTCCATCTGCGGATTTTTTTCATAGTAAATATAGTAACCCTTTTGTTTTACAAGCCCGAGCTGTTTGGTCACAAATACGCTTTCTTCCTCATCACCGGTCACAAACAGAATTTTATTGATTCCTTTGAAATTCTCCATATGCATCTCGTAGAGATTCTCTCCGGGAAGGCAGGACTTTTCGTGCGTCCGATTCTTCGGCGCCGCCCATCCGAGTATTTCAAGTTCCATAAATCTGTTTTTTATTTCCCCGTAAATCTTGGACCAGCACGCATTTGAAAATGATATTTCGGTATCCTCTTCCAGACAAAATCCCACAGCTGCACTCACAAAAATGTAGTTTTCCGCCCCTTTTTGCTGTTTGCACCCAAGCAGGACCGCACCCTGATTATATCTTAATTCCTTCACAAAGCTTAATGCATAATCTTCAAAATACAGCTTACAATTCCCTTGAATTTCTCCTATCTGTCGTATATTTCTCGGTAATTCAAAATTACACCCGCGCCCGTTTTTCGCACTTTTCATTTTAGACCTCCATTACTTCATATGCTTTATTCCTATTGTCACAAGACAAATCCTAGCATATTTTTCGTGCGACATTTGTCAAAACAGGTCACTAAAACGCAGTTTTCCTTCATCAGTTTTTGCGGTTATTCTACAAAAAACGGAGTGGTACAGTTCTATTTAGTAATTCTTCTCCAGAAGTTCTTCACCATAACATCTGACGTTGCCATTTACCGCATCCATCATCCAGTCAGCGACGGTTTTCCCTTGTTCAAAATCATTTTTGCAAAAATCGTTTTCACATATAATCATGTGTTGTGTCATTTTCATTTTGTCATTTCCGCAAGGAAGTTCCCAGATATAAACCCCGGCATTCGGAATCTTTTGCTCCATCTTGCGTACCATTTTCTTAAGGTCCTTTTGAAAACAATCTGAATTTTCTTTGGAGCACTCTTTCTTACCTTTATCAAAATAACACTGATATTGCTGCAAGGTCTCATCTCTGACAGAACAATCAAAGAGTATCTTTACGCGATTTTTATACTTTGCGGACAACGCGCATAAACTATCCAGCGTAATGTTATCGCTTCCAAGTTTTTGTGACATTTCCTTTGGCGCTTTCCATACATCTTTTGCTACTTTAGGCCATTGCTTATTTAATATCATTGCGCTATCAACTTCTACTGTTACATTATCTACCTTTGGAAAATAGTTCGATACGACATCATCCGCAAGTAAGGCTGCACCAAAACCGCCGGCACTAAAACCGGTTACCAGCAGTGCGTCCGGCTGCTTTACATATTTCATCGCTTCCTGCATAAACAATGAATAATTCGTATAGCCATGATGGAATAGCGTTTGTGTCTGTCCTTTTAAGTCCTTGTACTGAAATTCTCCGGTTCCTATATGAAAGTCACCATTTGAATATTGTACTGCAAGTACTGTCCAATCCCGAAACGGGTTATCTTTCTCGTTCTTGGCAATCCCGCTTTGCACCATAATGTCCTGCTCGGGATAATCTGCGTAGAATCCTCCCGGTTGCCCCATCGGACGTGCTGCAGTGTATGAATCAACCGAAACACCGCCCCCAAAGAAATATACGATTACTTTATTTTCTTTCCCCAGTTTTATCATACCGTGCCAGTCGTCTCCACAGGAAGTCTTGGCACCCTCCGGTGTAATGCGATACCACTTACCGATTTGGGGATTTTGTGTGATCTCCGGAGCCCTAAAATGTCTTGTGGTGTACCAGTACCATCCCGCCATAACCCCCAGACACAGAAAGATACCTGTTAGAATACTTAAAACAATTCTGGTTCTTTTATCGTTTCGTAACATAAACACATCTCCTCCTCTAACTCTCTTCCCCATTTTATCATATGTTCGCCAAATTAAATATAATAAATTCCAATTCTTCTTATTCTTTCTTTAACCTAAGTTTATGATTTTCACGCTTTTTTTATAAAACGTACACACTCTCTTCACAAGATATTAGTATACTCTTTCTTGTAAGAGATTTTCATACATTTGATTACTCTCTCCCCCTCTCATAACCAAAACCCGCCAGGTCTAAGACCCGGCGGGTTTTCTCGTTATATAATTATTTTACTTTTACGCCATCCAGAACTCTCCATTATCCATTCTCTGTATAGAACCCATTTCTTCATTCATTACTTTCCCTGAGTTCCATTCCCTGATATCCTCCGGCACTCAACCAGTCTTCCATATCATAAAAATCGCTGGTATCACTCTTTCCGTATGCGTACCTGCCCTGTCCCTGTATCTTTTCGATATAAGTTCCATTTACTTTATCATATCTGTTA
>JAILQS010000021.1 GCA_024698865.1 Lachnospiraceae bacterium
ATACCAGCTGCGCTATTCCCGCTGAAATGTTCGAGGAAATGAAGAAAATTGTCACTCCCGAAGAGATGGAAGAGGCAGTATTTACCGATGAAAAGCAGGTTCGTGAGGAGAATATCCGCATCATCACTGAGAAATTGGAGGAGGCATTCGCGGAGAACGAAGAATGGCTTGCAATTCTTGGTGAGGCTGTATATCAGTATGAGAAGAAGACTGTTCGTAAGATGATCTTAAAAGACCACAAACGTCCTGACGGTCGTGAGATTACTCAGATTCGTCCTCTTGCGGCAGAAGTGGATATTATTCCCCGTGTGCATGGTTCTTCCATGTTCACCCGTGGACAAACTCAGATTTGCGATGTATGTACTCTCGCTCCTCTCTCCGAGCAGCAGAAGCTTGATGGTCTCGATGAGAACGAAGTAAGCAAGAGATATATGCATCATTACAACTTCCCTTCCTATTCCGTAGGTGAGACCAAACCTTCCCGCGGACCCGGAAGACGTGAAATCGGACACGGTGCACTTGCTGAGAGAGCATTGATCCCTGTACTTCCCAGCGAGGAAGAGTTCCCTTATGCAATCCGTTGCGTTTCCGAGACATTTGAATCCAACGGATCCACTTCCATGGCATCTACCTGTGCTTCCTGTATGTCCCTGATGGCAGCAGGTGTTCCTATCAAGAGAATGGTAGCAGGTATCTCCTGTGGTCTTGTAACCGGAGACACCGATGATGATTTTGTACTTCTCACCGATATTCAGGGTCTTGAGGACTTCTTCGGTGATATGGACTTTAAAGTAACCGGTACTACTGAAGGTATTACCGCTATCCAGATGGATATTAAGATTCACGGTCTGACCAGACCTATCGTGGAGGGTGCTATCGCAAGATGTCGTGAGGCAAGACTCTTCATCATGGATAACTGTATGAAGCCTGCTATTGCAGCTCCCAGACCTGAAGTTGGACCTTATGCTCCCAAGATTATCTCCATTCAGATTGATCCTGAGAAGATTGGAGATGTGGTTGGACAGCGCGGTAAGACCATCAACGAGATTATCGCTCGTACCGGTGTTAAGATTGACATCACAGATGACGGCAATGTATCCGTATGCGGTACCGACAAGGATATGATGGACAAGGCTGTCAACATGATTAAGATTATCACTACCGAGTTCGAAGAAGGTCAGATTTTCAAGGGCAAAGTAGTAAGCATCAAAGAGTTCGGTGCGTTCATCGAGTTCGCTCCCGGCAAAGAGGGAATGGTACACATTTCCAAGATTGCCAAGGAGAGAATCAACCATGTAGAAGATGTGCTCACTCTCGGAGATGAAGTGACAGTTGTCTGCCTCGGTAAAGACAAGATGGGCAGAATCAGCTTCTCCATGAAGGACGTTGCTCAGCAGTAATAAGACTTCTATTATAAAAAGGGCGTGTGATAAAATGATTTTTCGTTTTTTCACACACCCTTTTTGAGTTTAAAAATCAGACAAAACATGAGGGGGAACCATGAATAAAATTGAAAAATGTAAATTGGCAGTTGGGGTGGAAAATTTTGTTTTGGGAATCTTGCTTTTGGGTGGTGGATTCTTATTAGGACTGGTAACGATGCTTAGGGAATCGGGTAGCATTGTTGCGTTTCTGATTGGTTTTTTCGTGGCTTTGATTGGATTGTTAAAATTGCTTACTGCGTTGTGGAATGTAATAGGTAAAACGGAAGAGGTTCAATTGGTGCAGTTTTGGACGAATGTGGTTGAACAGCGAGCGAGAAGACCGGGAAGAGGGTATATTTATGTGAAAGAGTACTATTTGGAAGGTAAAAGAGCAGATGGTATATCTATGAGATTCCAAATTACGGAATCAGAATACTGCAAGCATATACAGGACGATGAAGGTGTTCTTACGGTCAAATTCTATGTCAATTCCGGACAAGTACTGGGAACGTGGATGGTTCACTCAGTGGACAAAGAAAATAAAGCTACGGTGCTTGAGACGAATTCCTGCAAGTCAAAGGAAATCATTTTGGAAAGAATTCTTCATGACTCGGCGTTTGTACGCATGAATGGAATTAGTATCGCCTGCCTTATTTTTGCAGCAGGTCTATGGAGTGTTTTTTCAGTAAAAAATCTGTGTAGGACTGTGCCAAATGGAGTACAGGCGGTTGCTGCGATTGGGATTGTTTTAGGCTTTGGAACTGCTTTTTTGTTTTATCGGATGGAGAAAAAGCATCTCGGAGATTATATCGAAGATATGACCTATGAAGAACTGGTGATAAAAGATAATACTTTGATACATTCTTGGTCGGTCAAATCCGGCGAGTATCTTTCGGAAACATATATGGGGCGAAGAGATGAGATAAAGCTCTCGGAGATAGAAAATTGTTTGTATGACGGTGTGACTAAGAGAGTGGAGATAACCGGAGTGGTAAAGGAATATCACATCTATGGGGATGCCAGGGTACGCGAAAACAAGAAACAAAACGCAACCTTGGTTTTTTATGATTATTATGAACCGGAATTGATAGATACATTACGCAGAAATGGAATTATAGCTGTGGAAACACGCATCCCATATCGTATCAGAGGGGCTGCAATTAATGACATGATTCTTGACAAGCTGATGTAAATGTTATAATTTATTATAGTATGCCACGGTGTTGCACTAAATTGTTGAATAACATACGGGCAAAGCAAGCTTCAGGGGGTGACATGATGACTAAGTATAAAACGAAAATTAATAGTAGTCTATTAGATTTTTTCTCATCTAAATATATCAGAGATCTTCTGATAATTAAGAATTTCCAAAAAGATAATTACTTCATTGGAGCAGATAAACCGTCCGGTTGCTGTATATGGTATTGATGAAGGAAATCATTGCACTTTGACAAACGAATATGGAACCCGGGCAAAAACCAATGATTTGAAGTACATTGCATGTAAAAAGAATCACAATAATAGAGAGGTTAAAAAATTGAAGTATAAAAAGCTTTATTTAGTAACAATAATGATAACACTTATGGCATTAACAGCCTGTGCCGAGCAGGATGCTTCCAATATTGATTTATCCGAAACAACGGAAACTCTTGAAACGGCATCTGTTGCAGAAAAAGATGTGGCAGATGAAGAAGAGCTGCAGGAGCTTCCGGAAACAGCTGCTGAAGACATTGATTCTGCAGAAGAGCTGGAGGAGATTGTACATCAGGAATCCAGCC
>JAILQS010000006.1 GCA_024698865.1 Lachnospiraceae bacterium
GAAGACAGAGACGAAGAAACAATCAATGAATACAAGGAATTGGTTCCGATGTTTGAGCTGATGGCGGAGCTTGCAGAATTACTTCGTAAAAAACGTTACAAACGTGGTTCCATCGATTTTGATTTTCCGGAATGTAAGATTGAAATGGATGCAAAAGGAAAGCCGATTTCCGTACATGCCTACGAACGAAACAAAGCCACCAGAATTATTGAAGATTTTATGTTACTTGCCAATGAAACGGTAGCAGAGGACTTTTTCTGGCAGGAGCTTCCTTTCGTATATCGTACGCATGAGTCACCGGACAATGAAAAGATTACAAAACTCGGTATTTTTATCAATAATTTTGGCTACTCTATTAAGATTGGTGCGGATGAAATTCATCCAAAAGAATTACAAAAACTGATACTCAAAGTTGAGGGAACACCGGAAGAAACGCTGATTAGCCGACTTACCTTGCGTTCTATGAAGCAGGCAAAGTATACTACAGAATGTTCCGGACACTTTGGTCTGGCAACCAGATATTATTGTCACTTTACATCGCCAATCCGAAGATATCCGGATTTGCAGATTCACAGAATTATCAAAGAAAATTTGCGCAACGGTTTGTCACCGAAGCGTATTGCTCACTTTGAGAAAATTCTGCCGGAGGTAGCAGCTGCGTCCAGTCGTCTGGAACGTCGTGCGGATGAATCTGAGCGTGAAGTTGAGAAAATGAAAAAAGTAGAATATATGGAGAAGTACATTGGTGAGGAATTCGAGGGCGTTGTGTCCGGAGTGACGAGCTGGGGAATGTACGTGGAACTCCCGTCTACAATAGAAGGAATGATTCGTATCAGTGAACTTCCGGGGGATTACTATTATTTTGACGAAGAACATTATTGCATGGTTGGAGAACACACGAAGAGAACCTTCTCTTTGGGTGAAAGGGTGAAAGTGCGCGTAGTCGGCGCTGACAAGCTCCAGAGAACCATAGATTTTGAATTGGTAGAAGAGGAAGAAGAAAATGGCAAAGGAAACAAAAAAGCTAATCGCCAATAATAAAAAAGCATTTCATGATTATTTTATAGAGGACAAGTACGAGGCAGGAATTTCACTTGCCGGTACAGAGGTAAAGTCGCTTCGTATGGGCAAATGCAGTATTAAGGAATCTTTTGTTTCCATCGATAAGGGAGAAGTTATCATTCACAATATGCACATTTCTCCTTATGAGAAGGGAAATATTTTTAATAAAGATCCGTTGCGTCCGCGCAAACTGCTGTTGCACAAATACGAAATCAACAAAATCGCCGGTCAGATTGCGCAAAAGGGATACACCCTGGTGCCGCTTAGTGTTTACTTTAGCGGAAGCCTTGTAAAAGTGGAGATTGGTCTGGCAAAAGGTAAGAAATTATACGATAAGCGACAGGATATTGCCAAGAAAGATATGCGGCGCGAAGCAGAGCGTAAATTTAAAGTACAAAATCTCTAATATGGGATGACTGTTGGCGAATTATATTTGTATAAATTTTGTAAGACTTTAAAGGTACACATACCAGAGAGTTTTTAATTAAAAAAAGAGTAAATAATCTGAAAAAACACTTATTGCATATGGAACAGATTGGATTTATAATAAATGTAGCGTGAAATATCTGCGTTTAGCGCAGGAAATGTACAAAAGGAGAGAGCTTATGAAAAAGAATGTGAAATTTATTAATTCAATTACAGCAAAGATTATGATGCTTGTGTGCGGAGTTATTTTGATAAGTGTAATTACCAACTTGATTTATGCTGTAAACACCAGTAAATCTACGGTTAAAACGGTAAACAAGAATTACATGGACAGCATGGTTAAGACCGCCAAACAGTTAGTTGAGTCTTCGGATGAAAGTGCAGAGGGCTATGCCAATGCTTTGAAGGATATCAAATTACAGGGTGTAGAGAGTTCCTATGCATATATTGTTGATAAAGAAGGAACGATGCTTTATCATCCAAACGCTGAAAAGATTGGTCAGCCGGTAGAAAATGATGCAGTGAAAGGTATTGTTGCAGATTTACAGGCTGGTAAGAAAGTGCAGGATGACGTTGTTACCTATCTGTATAAAGGTGTAATCAAATGGGCCGGATATGCTGTTTCAAGCCGTGATGAGATTATTGTAGTTACAGCTGATGAAGCGGATATTACTGCTCCTATTTCAAAAATGTCTACGAATATTATTATTATTGCGATTATTGTTCTTGTGATTTGTCTGGCATTGGGATTTTTCTTCAGTCGTATGATTACGGTATCCCTGACAAGACTGACAGCGATTATCGACAGTACATCCAACATGGACCTGACAGCAACCAAACATGGTGAATCGCTTCGTCAGAAAAAGGATGAAGCCGGTGATATGGCTCGTGCCATTCATGAAATGCGTAAGAACTTTAAAGGCGTTGTTAATGATATTGATGATGCAGCCAACAAAATTGATGAGAATGTATTGAGTCTGAAAGAAGTCACCTTGAATGTAGATAAAATGTGTGCAGACAACTCTGCAACGACAGAGGAACTGTCTACTGCAATGGAAGAAGCTGCATCCACTACTTCACAGATTAATGATAACATTATGAATATCAAAGGTAATGCAGACGGAATTAATACTCTTGCTGCAGACGGTGCCAAGATGTCTCTTGAGATTATGGACAGAGCCAAAGACTTAAGAGAGAAAACAGTGAAGGCAAGCAATCGTACCAGCGAGATGTACACCAACGTTAAGCAGAAAGCAGATCAGGCAATCGAAGATGCGAAAGCTGTTGAAAAGATTGATGAACTTACCAAAGCTATCATGGAGATTTCTTCACAAACAAGCCTTCTTGCTTTGAATGCAAGTATCGAGGCAGCCAGAGCAGGAGAAGCCGGAAGAGGTTTCGAGGTTGTAGCAACGGAGATTGGTAAACTTGCAGAACAGACTTCCACAGCCATCGCTAATATCAGCGAAATTGTTAACGAGGTTAACGGTGCAGTTGCCAATATGTCAGATTGCTTAAGTGAAACGAACGGATTCCTGGAAGAAACCGTTATGAACGATTATAAAGAATTTGAAGATGTAAGTAATCAGTACAGTGAAGATGCGAATACTTTCCGTGCAAGCATGGACAACGTAAAAGAGTCCATCAGCGCATTGTCACAGGAAATTGATAATATTGCAATGGCACTGGATGGAATCAGCACAACCATCAGCGAGTCAGCAACCGGAGTATCCGATATTGCCGGCAAGACCGGAGATATGAGTGTTCAGACCGGAAATACACAGGAAATGGTAGTAGAGTGCCAGAAGTGTGTAAAAGCGCTGACAGAGATTGTAGAAGCCTTCCTGTTAGAGTAAGAGTAAGATTTGAACTGAATATCATAGCGGAATATCATATTTGATTTTTCGTTAACAGAGGAATAGTAGATAGCCATGCGCGTTTACGGTTTTACAGCGGAAGTCGCCTTATATTTACGATGTGACGGTTGTGAATCAGTGAGTGTGCGTGGCTATTGTATAATGTATAAAGGGGAAATTATGAATATGAAAAGATTGAATATGACGATAGTGAGCATTCTTGCCTTTTCGATTATGCTAGGAGTTATTCCTGTTAAAGCAGCAGATAGGGAATTGGAGAAAGTTGCAGGGAGAACAAAACTGGAATTTTCAAATGCGAATGCAGGCGGTGAAGTAACGACACTTAGCAGTGGAAGCAGTAATAAAAATATATCCAATATGGACGAATGGCTGGAAAGTGGTAGAAATGTGAGTATTAGTGCGAGTATGGATGGTAAGACGCAGAGGCCACTTTACTGGTCAGACGAAACTTACAAGTATCAGAAAGGAAAAGATGAACACATTGCTGTTCTCAAAGCCAACGAAGGTCATCCATGGAGCGAAGAATCCTGTATGATATTTAAAATTGAGGATATAAATGCAATGGTTGCAGGAATTACACTGGAGATGGGAGCGTCTGAGAAGGGACCGAGAGATTACCGAATTTATTACAGCGTAGATGAAGGTGCGAATTGGAAAGAAATGAATTCGTATGGTGAAAGTACGGCAACTGTTACCGCCTCCGGTGAGATTACAACAATCTTTAAAAAAAGAATAAATAATTCGGAGCGTACTTATATTACGATGAATCTCACAGAAAAAGACGGTTATTGTTGGAACTGTAGTATATATGATGATATATACGTAAAAGTCGTAGTGGATTCTGACTATAAGTTGAATGGTGAGACTGGATTATATGGAAGTTTTGAAGGAGAGTGGGCAATTCGAGGAGTTACATTGCTCGAACATGTTCTCAAAATACCGGAGGAATCTGAGGAGTTTTTATCAATGCCACCTAAGATGGAAGGATATAAGACGGCACGTAATACCATAACTGTAACGATAAAAGATAAGAAAAAAGTTGCAGGATACGAATTCTATTTGAAAAATGAGAATGGAACCTATAAAAAGGTACCGGCAAGAAGAGTAACAGCATTAAAATACGAAATTCGGAATCTGTCTGCAAAGAAAAAATATTACATAAAGGCACGTTCCTACAGAACAAAAGAAGGCGAAACCATCTACGGTTCATTTTCAACAAAACCCGTAAAGGTAAACATGAAAAAACAACCATTGCCGGAAAATATATCTGTGAACAAAAAGCTTTCCTTAAAAGTCGGTACAACCAAAACCCTTAAGCTAAAATTTTTATCCGGAACCAGTAGTCGCTATGTGAAAAGCATAACTTATAAAGCAAAGAATAAAAAGATTGTAACGGTGAAAAAAGGGAAGGTTAAAGGGAAAAAGAAAGGAAATGCGGTAATTACAACGAGGGTGTTGCTAAAAAGCGGACTTAGTAAAACATTTCATACAAAGGTGAAAGTCAGATAATAGAAAGAAGCGTAAATATCGATAATAAGTTTCGGTGGATGCATACTCCTATGTTACGACCATGATAAAGAGAAATGTGATTTATAAACTTAAGGGTTTCAAAGCGAAGATGTTAGGAACTACATCCAAGAAGGTCAAACGTGCTACAATAAAGAAAAAGTAAAGGTAAACGGATAAGTGTACCGACCCCCAAAAGTTAGACCTAAAAATCTGACGATTGGGAGGTCGGTATTTTTATGGCTAAATATAGTTTTGAATTTAAAAAACAATTAGTTTCTGAATATCTTAGTGGAAGAAT
>JAILQS010000009.1 GCA_024698865.1 Lachnospiraceae bacterium
ACACGATAGATATTAAGAAAAAAATAGATATTTCCAAATATGATGAAGTAGAGGAAGCGCATTCGTATTCGGAAAGCGGAGTTCCCAATGAAATTGATATATTAGGAGAAGAAGCTACGCATGTTATCAAAGGAAAAGTCACCGAGGTAAACTATGTTTTTCTAGCTGGTGATGCAAGGACCGCATATAATGTACTGGTAGAGGAATCATACAAGGGTGATTTGCAGAAAAATGATCTGATTACAGTATATAAAGACGGTGGATATATTCCGTTAAGAACAATGATTGAGTTAAATGGAGATGCGTTCCGCTACGAAGGTGTATCGCAAGAAGCGATAGATTCAACCATAGTTCATGAAGTGGTAGATGGAGAAGAGGAACCGTATATTGGCGAAGAAGGAGTATTCTATTTGTTGCATAATTATAGCAGTTTCCTTCCGGAGGGAGCATTTGAAAGAGTAAACGGGATAGGTTCACAATTAGAAGCGGAATCAAAGAATATTTTTATACAGACGGACGAGGAGAGAGAAGAAAAAGAAGTGACGTTAAAAGAAATAAAAGAATCTGTGGAATAGCAACTTTAGTGGAGTTTCTTTCATATCAGAAAGAAAACAACGCGCACCACGCCATTGGTTCCGTAAGTAGTTTTATAAACAGCATGTGGCACCCTGTTGGTTGCTGAATGGAGGAGAATGAAAGGCTACTTTGCACCACGCCATTGGTTCCGTAAGTAGTTTTAATAAACAGCCTGCGGCACCCTATTGGTTTCATATGGTGGAATTAACTTACGCTGGTACTTCGCAGCGTTTTTTGCTGCGTTAGTATCCATTGCGTAAGTTCTTAGCGAAAGCGTCCACCAATTGAAATTAATAGGGTGCCGCAGGCTGTAATAAGTAACACCTCGGAACTAATGGCGAGGTGCAAAGAAGCATTCCTCCAAAAAGAAACCAATAGGGTGCGCAGGCTGTAATAAGTAACACCTCGGAACTAACGGCGTGGTGCAAAGAAGCATTCCTTCAGGCTGTAATAAGTAATACAACGGAACCAAACAGCAAGGTGCAAGTTGTTTTCAAATACCTCTAAATGTATTGACAAATAAAAATAAAACCAATACAATACTTTAATTGAGGAATAAATTAAATTAACAGTGTATACACATTGCACTGTGGTTGGAGGATAAGATGACAGCTTATAAGGAAATGAGTAAAGCTGAATTGGAAGCTTTGAAAAAAACATTAGAAGAAAAGTATGAAGATGTAAAAGGTAAGGGACTGAAGCTGGATATGTCCAGAGGAAAGCCATCTGCAACACAGTTGGATCTTTCCATGAAAATGATGGATGTATTGAACAGTGGTACAGAGTTGAAAGGCGAGGAAGGAATTGACTGCCGTAACTATGGTACGCTGGATGGCATCAAAGAAGCCAAAGACCTGATGGCACAAATGTGCGAGGTTCCTGCTGAGAATATAATTATTTATGGTAACTCCAGTTTGAATATTATGTATGATACTGTTTCACGTTCCATGACACATGGTGTGTTGGGAAATACCCCTTGGTGTAAGTTGGATAAAGTGAAGTTCTTATGCCCGGCACCGGGATATGATCGTCATTTTAAGATTACGGAATTCTTTGGTATCGAGATGATCACGATTCCAATGACACCAACCGGACCGGATATGGATCTGGTTGAAAAATATGTTAGCGAAGATCCTGCTGTGAAAGGTATCTGGTGTGTACCTAAGTATTCTAATCCACAGGGTATTACATATTCTGAAGAGACCGTAAAGAGATTTGCGAATCTGAAACCGGCGGCTCCCGATTTTAGAATCTATTGGGATAATGCATATAATGTACATCATTTATATGAAGATGACCAGGATTTCTTATTGGAGATTTTAGAGGAGTGTAAGAAAGCAGGAAATGAAGATATGGTTTATAAATTTGCTTCTACCTCCAAGATTACGTTCCCTGGATCCGGTATTGCTGTGCTTGCGGCATCCAAGAGAAATATAGCGGAGATTAAAAAGCAGTTATCCATCCAGACGATTGGTCACGATAAAGTAAACCAGTTCAGACATTATCATTTCTTTAAAAATATGGACAATATGCATAAGCATATGATGAAACAGGCTGATATTTTACGTCCTAAGTTCGAAGCAGTAGAAGAAGTACTCGATAGAGAACTTACCGGTCTTGAGATTGGCTCCTGGATTAAACCAAAGGGAGGATACTTTATTTCCTTTGAAGCTATGGAAGGATGCGCCAAAGCAATTGTTGCGAAAGCAAAAGAAGCCGGACTGATTATGACGGATGCAGGAGCAACATTCCCATATGGAGTTGACCCAAAAGACACCAACATCCGTATTGCGCCTTCTTATCCGACACCGGAAGAACTTGCTGTTGCAGCGGATTTGTTTGTAATTTGTGTTAAATTAGTCAGCATCGAAAAGATACTTGCGTCAAAATAATAGAAAATATAAGGACAGTCACGAGAGATGAAAAAAGTATTAATCATATTTGTGCTGGTGCTTTTAACAGTTTTCATACTTCTTGGCGGTGCATTTGTGCTGGATTGGGTGCTCTCGAATCAGGGGGAACAAAATCGTAAAGTAATTGCCGAGGATGGTGTGATTGTTGAGGGCGAGGAACTTTGGGAGGAGTTTTTGCAGGCAACCTATCGACAGGAAAATGCTCAGATTACAGTATCCATCGGAAGAAAGGATTCCTATAATGTTATGATTTCTTATGATGGAGAAGTGTATCGATATTATGAGGAGGGCATTAAGAAAAGTCTGTATGAAAGTAAATATCTGTTGGATCTTTCCGGAAAGCCAAAAGGTGCAAAATCCAAATTACGATATATCATTTTTGCAAATGAGCCGTATACATTTGATGAAGTTGCTGCCAGCATTTTGGACGAAAATTATGATTCGGATATAGATTTTTACTTCGTTTTCAAATAAAAATAACGAAAAGGCATAAAGATAAGTGTTGAAAAACCTTGTTTTTATGCCTTTTTTGAATAAATGAATTGAAAAATCAAGTTTTTTCAAAAAAAACTTGAAAAACTAAATGTGTTTCGGTATAATACATTTGTGCGTGTGATTCGTACGGTGAAACTTTGATGTGTTAAACCGTGAATATCACGTATTTAGAAATAAGTATGTAATGAGAAAAGGAGAAATGAAAATGAGCTACGTTGATGAGGTAATTGAACGCGTAATAGCTAAAAACCCTGCAGAACCTGAATTTCATCAGGCAGTAACTGAAGTATTAGATTCTTTAAGACCTGTAGTTGAGGCTAATGAAGAATTATATCGCAAAAATGCAATTCTGGAAAGAATCGTTGAGCCTGACAGACAGTTTAAATTCCGTGTACCTTGGGTAGACGATAAGGGACAGGTTCAGGTTAATACAGGATACAGAGTACAGTTTAATAACAGTATTGGACCATACAAGGGAGGACTTAGACTTCACCCATCTGTAAACCTTGGTATTATCAAATTCTTAGGTTTTGAGCAGATTTTCAAGAACTCATTAACCAGTCTTCCAATTGGTGGAGGAAAAGGTGGTTCAGATTTCGATCCTAAGGGCAAATCTGACAGAGAAGTAATGGCATTCTGCCAGAGCTTTATGACAGAGCTTTGCAAATATATCGGAGCTGATGTTGACGTACCTGCAGGTGATATCGGAACAGGTGCTCGTGAGATCGGTTTCATGTTTGGACAGTATAAGAGAATCCGTGGAATGTACGAAGGTGTTCTTACCGGCAAAGGATTATCTTACGGTGGTTCTTTAGCAAGAACAGAAGCTACCGGATACGGACTTCTTTACATCACAGATGAGATGTTAAAATGCAACGGTGAGTCTTTGAAAGGTAAGACAGTTTGTGTTTCCGGAGCTGGTAACGTTGCTATCTACGCTACAGAGAAAGCACAGCAGTTAGGTGCTAAAGTTGTAACATGTTCTGATTCTACCGGATGGATTTATGATCCGGAAGGAATTGATGTTGCATTATTAAAAGAAGTAAAAGAAGTAAAGCGAGCAAGACTTACAGAGTATGCTGCAGCTAGAAAGAGCGCAGAATACCATGAAGGTAAAGGTGTATGGAGCGTTAAATGTGACGTTGCTTTACCATGTGCTACTCAGAACGAGCTTGATATCGAAGATGCTAAGACATTAGTAGCTAACGGATGTATGGCAGTTTGCGAAGGAGCTAACATGCCTACTACATTAGAAGCAACTGCTTACTTAAAAGAAAATAAAGTATACTTCCTTCCTGGAAAAGCTTCTAACGCTGGTGGAGTTGCTACTTCCGCACTTGAGATGTCTCAGAACAGCGAACGTTTAAGCTGGACTTTTGAAGAAGTTGACGGTAAATTACAGCAGATTATGATTAACATCTTCCACAACCTTGATGACGCTGCAAAACGTTACGGAATGGAAGGCGATTATGTAGCAGGTGCTAACATTGCCGGATTCGAAAAAGTTGTAGACGCTATGCTTGCACAGGGTGTTTGCTAATAACGGATACACAAGTGGAATTCACATTTGAAACGTAATAAAGTATGTTTATAATCACAAACGGTTCTAAGCTTTATAATTTATAAAGTTTAGAACCGTTTTTCTTGCATTTTTTGGCGGTTTGGGGTAAATTTATCATAGTAATAGGGATGAATAGATTTCCTATGAAATTGAAAACTCCAAAGGAATAGTGAGGCAGCGTATGAAAGGAATTGTAAAAGTTTTTGCAATCACGAGTATACTGGTTTTGATCGGTGCCGGAGTACTTGCATTTTTTGCAAATAAAAAAGCGACTGAGATAAAGAGAGAACAAAAGGCATTACAGGACCGTCAGCTGGATAAGCCGGTGTACGGGGTAAAGAGAGAAAATATTGCGACGGATATGATTATTCCGTTGTTTTTGAGTGGACCAAGTAAGAATGTAAATACATTTACACACGATAAAGTAGATGATATTTATGATGTTGCCAAATCGCAGGGAGTCGAGGATTCCCTTCATAAGATAACTTCAACCAAGAATGCCGGTTTTGATAAACCAATCTGGGCATATAATCCTTATGGCACGGATGCACAATCCATGTATGTATATTTCACAACAGATAAAGAATACTATCTGAATTACACGATACATATTGAAAACAGTGACATTCCGGACTTTAGACGTTCTGCCATTATAGATGAAACAAGAGAAGTAACCCGGACGCATGAGTATATGCTTCGCGGACTGATTCCCGGCGTGGATAACTATATTATTATGGAACTTGTGGATGCGAAGGGTGAACTGTATAAAAGAGAAGTGTTCCGCGTCTCTATTCCAAAGATTGATAAGGGTGCGGATACGCAGCTTGTAGTAAAAGATGGCCAGAGCATGGAACAGGAGTCCTTTGGTCTGTTTTTCGGAATTGGATATAAGAGCAAGGGAACGCGAAAAGGAATCTATATTTATGATAATTCCGGGTATTTGCGCGGAAGTATTCCGGCCAAGAATACAACAACCAATATGATGTTTTATAACAACAATTTATTCTTTAATTATACACCGAGAAATATTGTTGCGATAAATCCTATGGGAAAAGTAGTCGCTAATTATAAAATAACCGGCTACAAAATTTCACAGGATTTTCGATATGATGCATTTGGACATATCCTTGCGATTGCTACGGCAGATGGGGCTAAGTCGATTCAGGACAGGGTTATTTCTATCAACATTAAAAACGGTGGCGTGCAGGAACTTTTAAATATGTCCAAACTGATGGGGGATGCACGGAAGCATGCAAAAGGGAAAAAGAAATGGATTATGCTAAATTCCGTCATTATTTCAGGCAGTTCGACACTGATTCTTAGTTCTCAGGAATTGTCTTCTATTATTATAGTAGACAATGTCGGAAGCAAATTGCCGGTTGTATCCGGGATTCTTTCACAACCTGAAATCTGGAGTGGCACAAAGTACAGCGAATGTGTATACAGCCAGACAGAACTGTCGGAAGGAGAAGATGGTGGTGGCGGTCAAGGAGATGCAACCGGTGAAGAAGGTTATGCTGTTGCCGGCATATTTACCAGCCATTTAAGACCCGGGGATTTGCATCTTACCAGGGATGAAAGCCTGACAGAAGATCAGTTTTATTTGTCGCTCTATAACACGAATAATGCGTTTAGTGCAACCCGTAAAGATTTGAATCTCGCTTCTTATCAGATGATGGGAAGCAATGGTGTAGTACCGGGGCATTCTTACGAATACACCTATCTGGTTGACAGGGAAGCGAAGACATATGCGCTCACAAAACAGAATGAATTGCCGTATACAACCCAATGTGGCAATGTATTCGGATTTGGAGAACACTTTGTAGTGTATACAGAAGGAGAAAATTCTTTCTCAGAGCGTGACGCAAAGAACATCAGCATCCAGAGTTATACTTTGGATTCCAGGGCGTCTATGAAAAAGGTTTACAAATATGATATGAAAGGAATTTGGTTTACAGAACCAAAATAGGGACAAAAAAGATGGATAAAGAAGAATTAAAGACAACAGAAGATACACAGGAAGAAATGATGGAAGACAGCGTAGAAGAGGAAGGTGTGGTTCGCCGTAATCCTATTTTCTACCTGGCAGTTGGTTTGTTTATGTTGTACGAGGTATATATGAGTGCAAAAGCAATGCGTACCGCGCCTTTTGAAGTGCCAAAGTCCGTCATTCTTGTTTTCTTGAATGTCGTGATTTTTGTGTTTGGCGCAGCTTGTTTCGGATACGGTGTATATCGTATGATGGCGAAAGGAAGAGCAGAAGTGAAGCATCAGGAAGAGCAGATTAAGAAAGAAGAAATGGAAGCTGCACAAAAAGAAACTACTGATTTTGGTGAGGAGGATGATGATAACTAAAAATCATCACTATATAAAGATTTACTAAATGAAGAAATTGCAAAAAAACAGTAGGAAAATATAGATAAATAGTGTATAATTAATTTGTTTATGTGTACTTAAATCCCAAGTGCAAGGAAGGGATTTAATAATAAAGGAGAGTTAAAGGAGAATTAACATGAAAAACAAAGTATTAGACAAGTTTAAAGAGTTATTTGGTGCTGAGGGGGATATCAAAGCATACTTTGCACCCGGACGTGTGAATCTGATTGGTGAACATACAGATTACAACGGTGGACACGTATTTCCATGTGCATTAACAATCGGTACATACGCAGCAGCAAGAAAGAGAGATGATGACAAACTTAGATTCTATTCCATGAACTTTGAGAATCTTGGTGTAATCGAATCCTCTGTAATCGATCTTAAAAACAAAAAAGAAGATGACTGGACCAACTATCCAAAGGGAGTTATCTGGGCTATGCAGAAAAAAGGTTTCAAAATCGAAACCGGTATGGATATCGTATACTTTGGTAACATTCCAAACGGATCCGGATTATCATCTTCCGCTTCTATCGAAGTTTTAACCGGTTATGTATTAAAAGAAATGTTTGGACTTGACGTTGATAATATCAACATTGCTTTGATTGGTCAGTACTCTGAGAATAACTTCAACGGTGTAAACTGTGGTATCATGGATCAGTTTGCTATCGCTATGGGTAAAGAGAAAAATGCAATCTTCCTTGATACAGCAGATTTGTCTTATGAATATGCACCAATTGATCTTGGAAGCAAGAAAATCGTTATTCTTAACACCAACAAAAAACGTGGTCTTGGTGATTCCAAATACAACGAAAGAAGAAGCGAATGCGAGACCGCGCTTGCTGAATTACAGAAAGTTGTGGATATCAAATCTTTAGGTGAACTTACAGAGGAAGCATTTGAAGCAAACAAAGATGCAATCAAAGATCCTGTTCGTGTTAAGAGAGCAAAACATGCAGTGTATGAGAACCAGAGAACTATCAAAGCCGTTAAAGCATTAAAAGATAACGATCTTGCATTATTCGGTAAACTTATGATCGCATCTCATGATTCTCTTAGAGATGATTACGAAGTAACCGGTATCGAACTGGATACATTAGTTGAAGAAGCTCTGAAACAGGACGGCGTAATCGGCGCAAGAATGACAGGTGCCGGATTTGGTGGATGCGCAGTAAGTATCGTTGAAGGCGATGCAGTAGATGCATTTATCGCTAACGTTGGCAAAGCATATGAAGAAAAGATCGGATATGCAGCTGATTTCTACGTAGTAGAAGTTGGTAACGGTCCATGCGTATTATAATTACGGGATTTATTTCATTTATCAATAAAGAAAACACTGTGAATTCCTGGGGTGACTTAGGAATTCATAGTTATGTATAAAATGAAATTACAAAAAGGATTTTAGAAAGGGATTATTTTCTATGAACAAAGTATACGAAAACATTAAAAAACTTGTAACTTATGGATTAAATACCGGATTGATTGAAAAAGAAGACGAGGTATTTACCATTAACCGCATTTTAGAGATTCTTGGTCTTGATGAGTATGAAGATGCAGATGTAAAAGATGCAGATGATCTGGAAGCAATTTTAAAAGTTCTCTTAGACTTTGCATGTGAAAAAGGAATTATTGAGGACAATGTGGTTGCCAGAGATTTGTTTGATACCAGACTTATGAGTGCAATGGTTCCACGTCCAAGCTATGTAATTGCAAAGTTCAATGAATTATACAAAGAAGATCCAAAGAAAGCGACAGACTATTATTACAAATTAAGTCAGGATACCGATTATATCCGTCGCTATCGTATCAAACGCGATATGAAATGGATTGCTCCAACGGAGTACGGTGATTTGGATATTACAATTAACTTATCTAAGCCGGAAAAGGATCCAAAAGCGATTGCGGCAGCCAAACTCGTGAAACAGAGCGGTTATCCAAAATGTATGCTTTGTAAGGAAAATGAAGGATATGCAGGTCGTATGAATCATCCTGCACGTCAGAATCACAGAATAATTCCGATTACAATCAATGATTCTAACTGGAGATTCCAGTACTCACCATATGTATACTACAATGAGCATTGTATCGTATTTAACGGTGAACACGTACCAATGAAAGTGGAGAAGAACACGTTCCGCAAATTATTTGATTTTGTAAAACTGTTCCCACATTATTTCGTTGGTTCCAATGCAGACCTTCCAATCGTAGGTGGTTCTATTCTTACACACGATCATTTTCAGGGTGGACATTACCAGTTTGCAATGGCAAGTGCGCCAATTGAGAAAACATTCTCTATGAAGGGATATGATGACGTAGAAGCCGGCATCGTGAAATGGCCGATGTCTGTTATTCGTCTTCGTGGAAAAGATGATCAGAGAATTATCGATCTTGCAGCAAATATCCTTGCTGTATGGAGAGGTTACAGCGATGATGCGTGTGGTATCTTTGCAGAGACAGACGGTGAGCCACACAACACCATTACACCGATTGCAAGAATGGTAGGAGATACTTTTGAATTAGATCTCGTTCTTAGAAACAACATTACTACAGAAGAACATCCGCTTGGAGTATTCCATCCACATGCAGAACTTCATCATATCAAGAAAGAAAATATCGGTCTGATTGAAGTTATGGGACTTGCCGTTCTTCCGGCGAGATTGAAAGGTGAGATGGAAAGACTGAAAGAAAGCATGCTTTTGGGTAAAGATCTTCGTGCAGATGAAGAGCTTAGTAAACATGCAGACTGGGTAGATGAATTCTCTAAGAAATATGACACAATCAATAAAGACAATATCGACAAAATCGTTCAGGATGAAATCGGTATCGTATTTGCAAAAGTATTGGAGCATGCCGGTGTATACAAACGTGATGAAGCCGGACAGGCAGGATTTATGAGATTCATAGATGCGGTAAATAATCAGTAATAAAAAGACAGAGAATATCTGTTATACAAAGAAAAAGAACCTTCAGAATCGTAAGTGATTTTGAAGGTTCTTTTGTATTGTGTACCTTGCAGGAATGTCGTCTCTTTGATATGCATTTCTTATAATTTTTTCTTTTGAATATAGAGCTCCAGATGTGTAATCAGAGAGAGCGGTAAGAACTTGCTTGCGTAGTAGGCAAGTCGTGTAATGGTGCTTGGGAAAATGAGTTTTTTACCGGCAAACATCTGTTTTAAAGCCCGTTTGGCGCATTTTTGAGGAGACATACCGCTTCGGGCGGTAGTTACGCCGGCGCGTCGGTCAAAGTCTGTTGCAACAGGTCCCGGTGCAAGCAGGGAAATGTTCACTAAATGACCGGTGTGTTTTAATTCCTTCTGAATGGAAAGCGTGAATGTATTGACAAATGCTTTCGAAGCAGCATAGATTGCCTGAAAGGGAGCCGGTTGAAACCCTGCAATACTACCGATATTCATCAGGTATCCTTCCGGCATGATATCTAGAAGGATATGATTTAAAACAACGATCGAAACGATATTTAGTTCTAAAATATTTTTTTCTGACGAAAATGATGCATTGCAAAAGTCGCCAACGATTCCTGCACCGGCAGAAAGAATGGAAATGTAAGGCGGATGCGAATTAAGAAGCTTAAGCAATGCCTGTGTGGTTTGGGAGGTCCCTTCCATATCAGCACCACTTACAAGCTCTGTGAGGTCCATTGGGTGAATGATAACGTCGATATGGTAAGCTTTTGTTAATTGTGTCTTAAGCAGTTTTAATTGTGCTTCATTTCTTGCGGTGAGAATCAGATTGTAGCCGTCTTTTGCAAGAAGCAATGCCATTTCCTTTCCGATGCCGCTTGTAGCGCCTGTGATAAAAGCGTACATAATAAAATCCTCGTCTTTCTGGTTTGATAAATACTATTATACAATATTACATAAGATATATAAAAAGCAAAGGTTTTCTGTAATGAATTTTTGGGGTAAATGTATTTGTAGGGGGAGAATTTTGTTGCTTGTGGCAACAATCACTTTGTCACAAGGAATAGCTGTCTGCTCGTATGCCGTAACACAACTGGATGAGAATAATACGGATTTTGCTGTGAATAACGTGAAGTCATATATTTTGATGGAGGAGAGCACGGGCACTATTTTATTAGAGCATAACAAAGACGAAGAACTATTCCCTGCAAGCATTACAAAGATTATGACGCTCATTCTTATTTTTGATGAAATAAAGAAAGGAAATCTGTCACTTGCGGACATGGTAACGGTCAGCGAACACGCCGCAGGTATGGGAGGTTCACAGGTGTTTTTGGAGGCAGGGGAGAAGCAGAAGGTAGACGATTTGATCAAAGCCATTAGTATTGCCAGCGGAAACGATGCCTCTGTTGCAATGGCGGAACACATCGCCGGCAGTGAAAATGAATTCGTTGCCCGTATGAATGAGCGTGCAAAGAAGCTTGGCATGAATCATACACACTTTATGAATTGCTGTGGGCTGGATGATACTCTGACAAGCGGACATTACTCTACGGCGCTGGATGTTGCCATTATGTCCCGTGAATTGATACATAACTATCCGCAGATTAGTAAGTATGCAACGACATGGATGGATGTCATTTATCACAAGACGAAAAAAGGAGAGCAGGAGTTCGGACTGACCAATACGAATAAACTGGTTCGTTCTTTTGATGGAATCACCGGCTTGAAAACCGGTAGTACAAGTAAAGCCGGGTATTGTCTTTCGGCAACGGCAAATAGAGATGGAGTAGGACTGGTTGCGGTTATTATGGCAGCGAAGAGTCCGATTGACAGGTTTAGTAAGGCGGGGGAACTTTTGAACTATGGTTTTGCGAATGTCAGTGTGTATAAAAACCGTATTTCCGAAAAAAAACTGGAACATCCGGAAGTAAAACAAAGCCTCTATCAAAAAATATTCGCAAAACAGAAGGAAGAATTTTCGTATATTTTTCCTAAAAATGAGGAAATGAAGCCAAAGCGTGTGGTAAAGTTCAAAAAAAATTTGTGCGCACCAATAAAAAAGGGAGATAAAGTGGGTGAAATATGTTATTATTTTAAGGGTGAAAAAATCGGTTCCAAAGACTTAATTGCAAAAAATAATGTGGATAAGGCGAATTTCTTAAAGGGTCTGGGTTATTTATTGAACGGCTACTTGGGGAAAGCACTTTAATATAGGACAGGTGAAGGTATGAAGAGACTTAAGACAGAGCATTATAAGATAGAATCCGCAGACTTACCAAAGTCATTTGACGGAGTGCGTATTGTGTTTCTTAGTGATTTGCACGGGAAAAGCTATGGTGAGAATAATGAAGAACTGGTTGCAGCGATTAACAAACTTAATCCGGATTATGTATTTATAGGTGGAGATATGATGGTCGGAAGAATCAGCACGAATCTGGACACACCATACCTTTTAGTGTCCGAACTTGTCAAAAAATATCCGGTCTATTATGGTGTCGGCAATCATGAAAAACGGCTTATGACTTATGAAGAAACGAAAGACACCACCTATCTTCGCTACAAAACAGGGCTTATGGAAAAGGGTGTTGTATTTCTTGAAAATAGTGGAGTCAGTCTGGAACGTGGTGAGGAAGCCGTGTGCTTATATGGGCTGAGTACAGAGTACAAATATTATGGCAAAGGACCAAAAAGAGCATCGCTTCCGTTAGAAGAGATGGAAAAATATATTCCAAAGCCGGATGCGAGTCGGTTCAATATTCTTCTTGCGCACAATCCGGAGCATTATCCGGTGTATGATAAATGGGGCGCAGACCTTGTGCTGTCCGGTCACATTCATGGGGGCGTAATGATTCTTCCTAGGATTGGTGGAGTGATTTCGCCAACCTTTGAATTGTTTCCAAAGTATGATTTCGGTCTGTTTTCCGGTGAAAATGGTAAAATGGTTTTGTCAAGGGGACTTGGTACACATACGATTAATATCCGTATTTTTAATCCGCCCGAGATATCCCTGGTGGAGCTTATTAAAACAGAACAGTAAAAGTATCACGCAGATTTTTACAAGATGTTGTGTCGGGAAAAACCACTTGCGCTTTTTGACCACAATCGTTAGAATAATAGAGGTAGATTTTTGAAAGGAAGTACGCGATGACCATTAAACTGATACAATTAGTGGTGCTGTTGGTGGCAGCATCATTTGTTATGATATGGCATGAGATAGTACGTTCTATCGTGTATTATATTATGAACAGAGCAGATAAGAAGGAATTAAAAATTCTGGTGGCGCCGCATCATTATATTGATCCGGTGGGACTTCTCTTTGCAGCCTTTGGTTATAGTCCGTTTTCCAAATCCTTTGCTATGATATTGAAGAAGAAAAAACATGCGACGATTCTTGGGATTTCGGGATGTATGGCCAATATTTTTATGTTCCTTATGAGTCTGTGTGCATTGATATTTCTAAATCACAGCGTAGTAGGAACGGTTGCGGTGAATTCGACCGCCTATTATGCAGTGAGTATAACCGTATGGTTTTGTCAGTATCTGTTTATTTTATCGGTAGGTTGTTTTGTGACCAATTTGTTTCCGATAGCGACGTTTGATATGGGACTGATTATAGCAGGTGTTTCCTACAGAGCTTTCTACGGTGTGTTATCAAATGATTCTTTATTTAAAACGTTATACTTTCTGGCAGTAATACTGGGGGTTGTTCAAAATGCCTGTATCGTTGCATTTAAAGTGTTTGTTTTGTAAAGAACAAGAATAGAAAGGTTTTTACTATGAGTATTTCTGTAAAACTGGAAGCATTTGAGGGACCGCTGGACCTTTTGCTTCATTTGATTGAAAAAAATAAAGTAAATATATATGATATTCCGATTGTGATGATTACAGAGCAGTATATGGAATATATGAAGCAGCTTGAAGCAAAAGACATGGAAGTAATGAGCGAGTTTCTTGTTATGGCTGCGACTCTTCTCAAAATTAAATCCAAGATGCTTTTGCCAAGCGAGGAGGAAGAGGAAGAAGAGGAAGACCCAAGAGCAGAACTGGTGGAACGTCTGTTGGAATACAAGATGTTTAAATATATGTCCTATGAGTTAAAAGACCGCCAGATTGATGCCTCTAAGTTGATTTTCAAAGAACCTACGTTGCCGGATGAGGTGGCGGACTATAAAGAGGAAGTCGATTTGAGCGGATTATTGTCCGATGTCACATTGACGAAGCTGCATAGCATTTTCAAATCTGTCATCAAGAAACAGGTGGATAAAATCGACCCAATCCGAAGTAAGTTTGGAACCATCGAAAAAGAAGAAGTGAATCAGGCAGATAAGATGTTGTTTATCGAGAGCTATGCGATTGCACAGGGGACATTCAGTTTTCGCAAGTTCTTGGAAAGCCAGAAAACAAAGATGGATGTTATCGTATCCTTTTTGTGTCTTTTGGAACTTATGAAACTTGGACATCTGAAAATCGTTCAGGAAAATATATTTGATGATATCTTAATTACGTATGTCAAAAAAGAAGACCGACATACGAATTTAGAGGAAATAACCGAGGAGTTGGAGATTAGTGGAAGTACAAATTAAAAAATTAGAAGCTGTAATAGAAGCGATACTGTTTACCATGGGAGAGGCGGTTGAACTCGAACGAATTGCAGCGGCTGTAGAACATGATGAAGATACGACAAGAAGGGTGATTCGTGATATGATGGATCGCTATGACAGTGAAGATAGAGGAATTCAGATTATAGAAGTAGACGGTTCATTTCAAATGTGTACAAAGCCTACGATGTATGAATCTCTGATTAAAATCGCCCACGTTCCCAAAAAATATGTTTTGACGGATGTGTTGCTGGAGACGCTTTCTATTATCGCATATAAGCAGCCTATTACGCGTGCAGAGATTGAAAATATACGTGGTGTTAAATGTGACCATGCAGTAAATAAACTGGTAGAATACAAGCTTGTAGAGGAACTGGGAAGAATTGATGCACCCGGACGTCCTATTGTATTTGGTACGACGGATGACTTCTTAAGATATTTTGGAATTGAGTCTTTGGAAGATTTGCCGGTTATGAATCAAGAGAAAGTCGAGGACTTCAAGCAGGAAGCGGAGGAAGAGATTCAGCTGCGACTGGATATCTAACGACAAAACAGAATATATTGTACCGACTGATTCGGTATATAAAAATATCCCCGCCTGTAAGCGTTAATACATATCCGGATAAACGGAAGTGTTATTAGTGCTTGGGTGGGGATATTTTTTGCTGTATAGTTGCTCGGTATAAAGTAAAAAATTCTGTGGTGAAATATGTGGTACATTAAAATTAGTCGAAAGTAAAGCAGAATTTCGGCTAATTTTAATTATATAAGTATAATAGAAAGGAGACTAACTAATGAAAACTATCAGAAGGTTGCAGCAATGCTAGTGATAGCATCGTTGTGTGCCGGATCTGTACCCGTGTGTACAAGAGCGGATGTCCAAAAGGACACAGGGAGTGAAAAGCCATATGTAATTATGGCAAAGGAACAATCACTTAAGTTAAACAAAGACAGTGTATTGATAGAAGTGGGAAAAACTACAAAGTTAAAGGCAAACCAGAAGGTAACATGGAAAAGCTCTGACAAAAAGAAAGTTTCGGTTTCAAAGAAAGGTCTTGTAAAAGCAAAAAAAAGAGGCGAAGTAACGATTACAGCAAAAAGCAAGACAACCGGAGAAGTAAAGAAGGTGAAAGTCTATTCCGGTGGCTACAAAATCACGAAGAAAAGATTTCCGGACAAAGGATTTCGGGCATGCATAAAGGACGTTTTTGATAGAAATAAAAACGGATATCTAGACAAAAAAGAAGTAGAAGTATGGTATGATATTGATTTTCCAATGGATCGAGATGACTCCAAGACTACACTTGAGTTATATGGAAAGATAAAGAAAATTTCAGGATTACAATGCTTCCCAAATCTAGAGTCTATCTGTTTGGATGGCGTTGAAGGATTGGAAAGTGTTGATTTATGTGGCTGTAAGAAACTTGTTGAGATAGATGAAGTGGGAATGAACAAAATAACAACTTTAAAAATGGATAATTGTCCAAATTTACATTCCGTTTTGTATTCGAGTAATAGTTTAAAGTATGTAAGTGCTAGAAACTGTCCAAGGCTGGGACAGGATTATACGAAAAAAGAATTAAAGAAGTTAAAGTATACACATGATGGTATCTGTTTAGTTATTCACGGAAATCCTAAAAAAATAGACCTTAGAGGAACACCTATTTCAAATGATAGAATAAGACTACTTGATGTAGATGAAAAAAACTATGATGATATAATTGTGCGTTAAATAATCTGGCATACAAGATATAATCGAGAAGTGGGGAAAACTACAAAGTTAAAGGCAAACAGATGGTAATATGGAAAAGATCAAATAAAAAGAAAGTCAATGTATATATTGCCTCTTATGTTATTAATAAAATCAATGTTAAAGGCAGTCCAATTGACGATGTAGGTATCCTCATTAAGGATAAAAGTAACCAATTCAGAGAGGATTTATCTGGAATAGTTGTAAGATAAGAAATTACCCTATGGTTACAAAGTAGCCATAGGGTGGTTTCTTGTGCGTCTTGCGGCGCACGTTTCTAATGGGTGAAAGTCTCTAATCTGCCCTAGTAGTGGGAAGGATAAGGTTGCAAGACAAACTGAAGTCCAATAACTACTCGGAATTAACTATAGTAAATGTGGTAGATGGATGGAGAGAAAGAAACGCGTGGTACCAAGGGAGATCTCGCCAGCGGATAGAAACAGAGTATGAAATCCGTCAGTAACAACGAATGGCGAGAAGTCAGCAGAGATCATAGTACCAAACGGTTGCAAACGTTTTGGGAAGGGCTGAACTTTAGGAGATACAAGCAATGAATGTAACTGAAAGTAGATTTAATAAGAAGTATATGAATAAATGGTCCTATATGTAAAATAATCCCCTGTAAATGATTGACATTGGAAAATATATGTGGTACATTAAATTTAGTCGAAAGTAAAGCGGGATTTCGGCTAAATTTAATCATATAAGATATAATAGAAAGGAGACTAACTAATGATAAACTATCAGAAGGTTGCAGCAATGCTAGTGATAGCATCGTTGTGTGCCGGATCTGTACCCGTGTGTACAAGAGCG
>JAILQS010000076.1 GCA_024698865.1 Lachnospiraceae bacterium
GAACACGTACTAACGAGATACCTCAACGCTGTTCCATATTTCCTTGTTCAGGATCACTTTAAAATCTCCTGTCCAGGAAGCATACTGTTTTCTGAATTCTTCACTTTGTCTTGCATCAATTATTTCTTCCTTGCGTTCTTCCATCGCTGCTTCATCATTTGCGTTCACACAATATACTATGTAATATCCATTTTCACCTTTGATGACATCGCTGATTTCTCCGGTCTTTAATTGCATAGCCTCCTTACCGAAGTCCTTAGGGGCATCCAATTCGCCAAATGAAATCTCAACTTCCGGAGCATCCGTATTTTTCTCGGCAATGGCATAAAAATCAGACCCGTTTTTTATCTGGTCGCGAAGCAATTGCGTGTTCGCTCTTGCGGTTTCTTTTTCCGAATCAGAAAGGTTCACCTTAGAACCGTCTTTGTTCGTTCCTTTCGTCATCGTCATAAGATACTGCACCGTTATTTGTTTTGCCTCAGCTTCAGAAATGCTCGTATCTACAGAACTTGTTACTACATCATAGACCTTTTTCGCTAAAAGATTGTCCCGGTAAATCCCTGTCATCACATTCACCGTTACACCATATTTTTCTGCTTCTTTTGCATCTGCGCTTTCCACAAAATCCTCTGCCAGACGTTTTGCCTCCTGTTTCTCATCCTCCGTCAGGGAAACATCCAACTCTTTGCTCTTTTGTTTGATAATTTTCAGCGAAATCATCTGCGACTTGATCTGCTCTCTTGCGTACTCTCCAAAAGACTGTTTTTTGCCCATATCAATCGTCCAAATCTCGTCACCAAGACTTGATTCATATTGTCTCTTTACCATATAGATATAAGAGAGTGCCTCACGATAACTAATTTCCTCATCGCCGACCGTCATAACCAGATCATCCGAGGATATTCCATTGAGTTCTACAGCAGAATCCTTTTCCAGATTATCCTTTTCTACTTCTTCCTGCAAAGCAGCTTCCTCTTCCTGTTTGGTATCTTCTTTGCCGCAGGCGGCTAAACTTAATACTAAAAGCGATACCATCAAAAGCATCACTATCCGTTTTTTCAACATTTTTCGACTCCTTTAGATATCTTTTCAATAGCACTAGTATAAATTATTTTCCTTCAATTAGCAAATCTGTCAATTTCAGGATGATTTTCTCGCTCTTTTCAAATATATCTTCCGCACTTAATCTATAGTTTTTCGTCTTATAAGAAAGATCCAGAATAAAATGCGGTTTCGGTTCTCTCGCATAGGAAAGTCCGATTGCAGACATTTTCTCCATAAATTCTCCCATACGCGAAACATCAATTGGCGCCTTGTCTGCCAGAAAGAAACGTACTTTGTATGCTTTATGTACAATCTGTGTAATATATGCTTTGTGCGCCATTGCTTTCAACAATGCGATATGAAGCAGGTTATCCACACTTGCATTCATATCTCCGAAACGGTCAATCAGTTCATCCTGAATGTTCTCAAAATCTTCTTTTGATTCGATTTCTGCGATACGTTTATACATATCCAGCTTCTGTATTTCGCTACTGATATAATCGACGGGAATAAACGCACTGACATCCAGATCTACCGAGGTTTCAAACGACTCTTCGTAGTCCTTTTCCCCTTTCAGATTGTGCACCGCTTCATTTAACATTTTGCAATACAGGTCGTAACCAACTGCCTCCATATGACCGTGCTGTCTTTCTCCAAGCAGGTTGCCGGCACCGCGAATTTCCAAATCCCTCATGGCTATTTTGAATCCGGAACCCAGATCCGTAAACTCCTTGATTGCCTGCAATCTCTTTTCTGCAACCTCTTTTAAGACTTTATCTCTCTTATACATAAGAAAGGCGTACGCCCGACGGCTCGACCTGCCGACTCTTCCGCGAATCTGGTATAACTGCGACAGCCCGAGACGGTCTGCATTATCCACAATAATTGTATTTACATTGGAAATATCGAGACCCGTTTCAATAATCGTTGTTGCAACAAGAACATCTATTTCTCCATTGATAAAACCGTACATGATTTTCTCCAGCTGCCGTTCACTCATCTGTCCATGCGCATTGGCAACAACCGCCTCCGGAACCAGTTCCTGTATTCTTCTTGTCACTTCATCTATATTATTTACGCGGTTGTTGACGTAGTACACCTGCCCGCCGCGCGCAAGCTCGCGATGGATGGCTTCCCGAATAATCTCTCCGTTGTGTTCCATAACATAGGTCTGAATCGGCAACCTGTCTACCGGCGGCTCCTCCAGCACACTCATATCACGGATTCCAACGAGGCTCATATGCAATGTTCTTGGAATCGGCGTTGCGGAAAGTGCAAGTACGTCCACATCCTTTTTCATTTGTTTGATTTTTTCTTTGTGTGTCACGCCAAATCGCTGTTCCTCGTCAATAACCAGCAATCCGAGATTTTGGAAGGAAATATCCTTGGAAAGCAAGCGATGCGTGCCTACAACGATATCCACCTGTCCCTTTTTCAATTTCTCAATCGTTTTCTTTTGCTCTGCAGCTGTCCGGAACCGGGAAAGTAACTGTATCTCTACCGGATATTCCTTCATCCTCTGGCAAAGTGTATTGTAGTGCTGCTGCGCCAGAATTGTCGTCGGAACCAGAAATGCCACCTGTTTCCCGCTAAGCACTGCCTTGAATGCAGCACGGATTGCAATTTCCGTCTTTCCGTAACCAACGTCACCGCAAATCAGACGGTCCATAATTTTTGTACTTTCCATATCGCGTTTCGTTGCTTCTATCGCAAGTAACTGGTCTTCCGTCTCCTCGTAAGGAAACATTTCTTCAAACTCGGTTTGGAACGTACTGTCCTTTTCAAATGCAAAGCCTTCTTTCTCGCTACGAACCGCGTAGAGCTCCACCAGCTCTTTTGCTACTGTCTCTACCGCTGTACGCACTCTTTTTTTCGTGCGTTTCCACTCTACGGAATTCAATTTATTGAGCTTTGGTTTTTTCGTTGCGTCCTTTGCAGCATATTTCTGGAGCACCTCCAGTCCGGTTGCCAACACATACAAACTGCTGTCACCGGCGTATTCAATCTTAATATAGTCTTTTACGATTCCGTCGGATTCCAGTTTTTCGATTCCACGGTATATTCCAAGACCGTGATTTTCATGAACTACGTAGTCACCAACCTTCAACTCATTAAAAGTATGAATTCTGGCTCCATCGTAGTTTTTCTTTCGCTTCTTTTTCGGTTTCTTTGCCCCGAAAATATCGCTTTCCGCAATAACAACCGTTTTGATTAGCGGATATTCAAATCCACTGTGCAGCCCTCCGCTAAGGATGATAATTTCCCCCGGTTTAGCAACCGTATCTCCATCCTCGCTGTAACTGCCCGTCAGGTCATACTCCAACAGATTTTCGCTCATTCGTTTGGCTCTGGTTCGCGATGTAGAAATGAGAATCATCCGATACCCATCCTTTTTCCAGGATTTCAAATCCTTCACCAGCAATTCAAAGCTTCCGTTGTATGGATTAATTGATTTTACGACAAAATCATACTTTTGGGACGGCGCCAAATATTTGATTCTATAGTCCATTGTACTGAGCATTATGACGTTTTTTTCGCCCAGCTTTGAAAAGATTTCCCGGCTTGTATAAAGCGCCTGCTTTTGTTTTGGCAGAATGTCTCCCTGTTCCAGCCTTCCGTTCATGCTCTGAACGAATTCTGCCTCCACTTCTTCGCTCTTCTCGATACTCCTTGCAGGTTCATCCACGAAAAATACCGCATTCTCTTTTTCAAAATAATCAAAGAACGACCGGGTATCTTCATAAAAGAAATCCACATAACTTTCCATTCCTCTGGCTGCGTTGTAAATATCAAACGTCTCTGTAAATTCCTTTACCTGTCGTTTCAGTCTGCGATAAGCTTCCAGTTTGTCACTTTCTTTTAATTCCTTGCCATACGCTTTCGCATCTTTTTCATATTTTTTTAATCCCGCTTCCATAACGTCAGCATTCATAATATACTCTGTCGCCGGATAAATTGTTATTTCATCCACATTTTCCACCGAACGCTGACTCTCCGTAGAAAACATACGAATCGTATCGATTTCATCATCCCAGAGTTCGATTCGATACGGCATTTCCTCCGTCAGCGGAAATATGTCAATAATGCCTCCGCGTACCGAAAACTGTCCGGGCATTTCTACCTGGGCACATCTTTCATACCCAATTTTGACAAGACTTTTTTTGAGTGCATCCAGATCCAGAATATCCGCTGTCTTCAGTGAAATCAGAGACTTCTTGATTTCCTGCAACGAAAGTATTTTGTCCATTCCCGCGTCAATCGTTGTGACGATGGTAACATCTTTTCTTTCACACATTTGTCGCAGTGTATTCATACGACTTTGCACAATCGCATTTCCGTGAATGTCGGCACTATAGAAAACGACGTCCTTTGCCGGATACAAACACACCTCCGAATCATAGAGTTTATAGTCTTCGTATATTTCCCTGGCTTTTTGGTCGTCGCTTGTCACAATTACTTTATATTTGTCTTGTGGTGCAAGCCCAAAGATCAGATGGCACTTTTCGGAATCAATCACTCCTGTTAGCTGCAGGGGCGATTGTCCTTTTTCCATTTTGCTTTTTACTTCACAAAACTCATTTAAGTCATTTAATGGCTCTCTTAATACTTTCAAACCTGTCTCACCTGTCTTAACATCAAACTTTTTTCTTGTTAAACTGATTCATTGCCGCATCGACATTTTCTGTCATAATAACCTTACAGGCATCTACCGCGTCCGATATAGCATCGCGAATCAACTCCTGTTCTTCTCCTTTGAAACGCCCCAGCACATAGTCTGCAAGATCCCATCCTTCCGGTTTATTTCCTACGCCAACTCTGATTCTGCAAAATTCCTGTGTGCCCAAATGTTGAATAATGTTCTTTATTCCATTGTGTCCACCTGCACTGCCTTTCTTACGGATGCGAAGTTGTCCTACATCCAGACTAATGTCATCATAAATAATAATCAACTCGTCCTCTACAGAGATTTTATAAAAATCCACCAGTTCCCGAATACTCTCACCACTTAAATTCATATATGTCTGTGGCTGAGCGAGTATTACCTTTTGTCCTTCTATCACCCCACTGCCACAGATCGCTTTATGTTTTCTCGTTTGCAATGGAATATTATATCTATCAGAAATCCCCGTAATTACATCAAATCCAATATTGTGTCTTGTAGCTGCGTACTCTCTGGTCGGGTTTCCAAGTCCTGCGATTATAAACATTTCTATTCTCCATTTCTTATTTTATGAACATTTTAATCGAATCCGGCACCAATAACAACTGCTGCCTATACATAAGGATTATCTACGCTTTCGCAACTTCTGTCAAGAACAGAAGCCTCACTTGTACGACACTTGACGAACACAAAACTATCATATAGAATGATTTGAATGAGTGGATATTTATTAATACATATTATTTATATATAGAAAAGGATGATTTTCATGTCTCCAAAAAAGAAAAATTTCATCGTTCAGGCTGCGATTCTAAGTGTCGCCGGAATACTGGTACGAATCATTGGTTTGTTATATCGTAATCCGTTAAATGCCGCAATTACGGATGTCGGTTACGGATATTATCAATCTGCATATGCAATTTATGCAATGATTCTGCTGATATCCTCTTACAGCATTCCAACTGCTGTTTCAAAGGTTATTTCAGCAAAACTTGCCTTAAAAGAATACAAAAATGCACACCGCATTTTTCACGTATCGCTTATATACGTAGTAATTGTTGGCGGAATTGCCGCGCTTATCACTTTTATTTTTGCTCCGGTCCTGATTGACAGACCGGGAGCTGTATTGGCATTACGCGTATTGGCACCAACCATTTTCTTCTCCGGAATCCTTGGCGTATTTCGTGGATATTTTCAGGCGTACAACACCATGGTACAGACTTCAATTTCACAGATCATTGAACAGATATTTAACGCTGTTGCAAGTATTGCAGCTGCTTATGCGTTAATTGCGGCTTTCGCAAGTTCAAATACAAATTCCATTTCGAAATACGGTGCTGCCGGTGGCGCTGCCGGTACCGGAATCGGTGTGTTAGCCGGTCTTTTGTTTATGGTTTTGGTATATATGTTGAACCGTCGCATCATTTTAAAAAAGGTGTATCGCGATAAGACACGCAAACTGGATAGTTACAAAGATATCTTTATTGTTATCTTCTCCATGGTAACGCCGGTAATCTTAAGCACATTTATCTATAACATAAGCACAGCACTTGATATGACTATTTTCTTCAAAATAGCAGAGCAAATGCCGCATATGACAAAAAACCTTGCGGACATTCAATACGGTGTTTTCTCCGGAAAATACATGATTTTGATTAACGTACCTGTTGCTATCGCTTCCGCACTGTCAAGTGCGGTAATACCGACCGTATCTTCCCGATTTGCACTGGAAGACTACGAAGGCGCCAGCCAGAAGGTAGGACAGGCTTTGCATTTTACGATGTTAATTGCAATCCCTTCTGCCATTGGTCTTGCTGTTCTTGCATATCCGATTATGGAACTGCTTTTCCCTTCCAAAGACACATTGGCGTTGGCTGCAGATATGCTTACCACCGGTAGCATTTCCGTAATTTTTTATTCCATGTCCACGGTATCCAACGGTATACTGCAGGGTATCGGAAAGGTTACCATCCCGGTGCGAAACGCATTTATTGCCCTCGTTATCCACGTCATTGCATTGGTAGCAATGCTTGAGTACACAGACTGGGGAATCTATTCCCTGATGCTGGCAACCATTCTGTACTCATTTTTGATGTGCATTTTGAATGGTATCTCGGTAAGACATCACCTGCAGTATAGACATGATTTCGGAAAACTTATTATACGACCGTTTATTGCGGCAATTGTGATGGGGTCTGCTGCTTTCCTTACGTTCTACAGCATAGATACCCTGATACATTCCGCTAAACTCGCTCTCTTTCCTGCCATCATTGTGGCGCTTCCGGTCTACTTCGTGGCAATCATCAAGACCGGCGGAATAAACGAGGAAGAGCTTTTAAATTTCCCAAAAGGAGCTACGTTGCTGAGAATCTCCAAACGTATGCATCTATTATAAAAAAGGTTCTAAGCTTTACTCTATGCAAAGCTTAGAACCTTTTATTAGTACTTCGATATTTCTAACTTATTCTTCTTCTGTTGCAGCTTCTGCCGCTTCATATGCATCAAGAATAATCTTCTGCATACGTTCTCTGGTCTCGGTGTTAATTGGATGCGCAATGTCTCTGTACTCACCGTCTCCGGCTCTTCTGCTTGGCATCGCAATAAACATTCCCTTGTCACCATCAATTACTTTGATATCATGTACTACGAATTCCTCATCAATAGTAATCGATACAACTGCTTTCATTTTTCCTTCTTTCGCTACTTTTCTTACTCTTACATCTGTAATCTGCATATTTGCACCTCCGTTGTCTGATTAAATTACGTATCTCGCATTTTTTTCAACAATGATTGCTGTAGTTTCTTTGCCAATGTGTTCGGTTCCTGCTGCAATTGTACTTTTACTTTCTATGATACAATTCTCTATGTTACAATTGTCGCCAATATATACATCGTTCAAAATTACACTATTCTTAATGGTACAATTGTTCCCAACATAGACTTCTTTGAATAATAAGGAATTCTCCACGGTTCCGTTTATAATGCTTCCACTGGCAATTAAGCTGTTCTTTACTTTACAACCCGGATTATATTTGGCCGGTGGAAGGTCAATCACCTTGGAATAAATGTCCGGATATTCCTTAAAGAAATACTCTCGAACCTTTTTATCGAGGAAATCCATATTTGTGTCGTAATAAGATTCTGCTGTTCCGATATTGCTCCAATAAGAATCCATCTCATAAGAATAAATCTTCTTAACATTACGATATCGAATCAGAATATCCTTTACAAAATCAAATCTTCCCTCCTCGTTCGCCTGTTCAATCATTTCGATCAACTGACGTCTTCGAACGATGTAGATTCCGGTAGAAATCAGGTTGCTGTCTGTAACAACCGGTTTCTCCTCGAATTCAACGATTCTTCCATCCTGATTTACATTTACCACGCCAAAGCGTGTGGCATCCTGTTCACTGCTCAGTCGTTTGGTAACAATGGTTACATCTGCTTTTTTTGCAATGTGATAATACAATACATCATTGTAATCCATTTTGTAGATACAATCCCCGGATGCAATTACAACATACGGTTCATGGCTACTCTTAAGGAAATCAAGATTCTGTGCAATCGCATCTGCGGTTCCACGGTACCAGGAACGGTTATCCGCTGTTATGGTAGGTGAAAATACATAGAGACCGCCTTGCTTTCTACCAAAATCCCACCACTTGGAAGAATTCAAGTGTTCATTCAGGGATTTGGAATTATATTGTGTAAATACTGCAACTTTCTGAATCTGCGAATTAGACATATTGCTTAACACAAAGTCAATTGCGCGATATCCTCCGGCAATCGGCATCGCTGCCACTGCACGTTTGTTGGATAATTCTCTCATGTGGGTGCTGCTTCCCCCAGCCAGTACAATTCCTATCGCTCTCATATTCTTTCACCCGCCTTATTAATAGTTTCGCCACTTTTCAGTATTCCATCCACGTAATCCGAAGGAGTCGTCTCACCTGATACAACCGTGTTCTTTCCAAGCTTAACACCGCCCGGTATCTTTGAGTATTCTCCTACTGTAACAAGTCCAAAACTATAAATATTTGGCTTTTCTTTGTTCGGGATGTCTTCACCTACACCCAGTTCGCAGTCGTTGCCGATTTGGACATTCTCAGCCAATATGGATTTGTTGACTACCGTTCTCTCTCCGATTACCGTTCCATTCATAATAATGGAATCACGCACTACTGCGCCTTCTCCAATCGTTACGCCGGAACCGATAACTGAGTTGTATACTTTGCCGTATATCTCAGAAGCCTCTCCTATAATAGCTTTTTCTACCACTGCGTTTGACCCTATGTACTGGGAAGGAATATATTCCGTCTTGGTATATATTTTCCAGAATTCTTCGTATAAGTTAAATTCCGGTATCAGGTCGATCAGCTCCATATTGGATTCCCAATAGGATCCGAGTGTACCCACGTCCTTCCAGTAACCGTTATATTCATATGCAAATATTCTTTTTTCTTTATTATGACAATATGGTATGATGTGCTTACCAAAATCACAATTCTTCTGATCTTTCATCGCAATCAGCGCTTCACGAAGTACCGGCCATGAGAAAATATAAATTCCCATAGAAGCCAGATTGCTTCTAGGTTTCTCAGGCTTCTCTTCAAACTCCGTTATTCGCTTGGTTTCGTCTGTAATAACTACCCCAAATCGATTCGCTTCTTCCATCGGTACCTGGATGGTTGCAATGGTAATGTCAGCTTTATTCGCCTTGTGAAACTTAAGCATCACCTCGTAATCCATCTTATAAATATGGTCACCGCCAAGAATCAACACATACTCTGGATTATAGTATTCTATATATCCAAGATTCTGATAAATCGCATTGGCAGTACCGCTGTACCACTCACTCTCGTTGCTCTTCTCATAAGGTGGAAGCACACTGACACCACCGATATTCTTATCCAAATCCCACGGAATACCAATACCGATATGTGTGTTTAGTCGAAGTGGTTGATACTGTGTCAGTACCCCTACAGTGTCTACACCGGAATTAATACAGTTACTCAACGCAAAATCTATGATTCTGTATTTGCCTCCAAAAGCAACCGCCGGCTTTGCAATTTCTGCTGTTAAAACCCCAAGTCGGGAGCCCTGCCCCCCAGCCAGTAACATGGCAATCATTTCTTTTCTAATCACGTAATCACCTTCTTGTCATTATAATATGTATATTATACCACTACTGTAAAACAATGTGAATATTTATTGTGATTTTTTTGGAGAAATCGAATTGTTTTTTCAAGTTATGGCACAATTCGAGTCTACATCTGTAAAATATCACTACACTTTCTTGTGTTTTTATTTCTATTCTCTACATCGAATTATCTTTACAGGTTTGTTTTTTTTGCATAAAGGTTTATAATGTAGTAGGTTATTAACTTTCGAAACCAATAAATAGATAGATTGGATGTGTCAAAATGTACAAGATTAATTTTGAAACCCCGATTCACGTTCATTTCATGGGAATCGGCGGAATTAGTATGAGCGGCTTCGCAATGCTGCTTCACTCTTTAGGATTCACTGTAACAGGTTCCGACAACAACGAAAGCGAAATTACTGATAAGTTGGAAGCTATGGGGATCCGGATAGCTTACGGACAAAAAGCAGAAAATATTTCTTCTGACATAGATTTGGTAGTTTACACTGCTGCCATTCATCCGGATAATCCGGAGTTTATCGCTGCAAAAGATGCCGGCATTCCTATGATGGATCGTGCAGAAATGGTCGGTCAGGTTATGAAAAACTACCAAAACGCCATTGCAGTATCCGGAACACACGGTAAGACAACGACAACAAGTATGCTTTCTCATATTTTGTTGAACAACAAACTGGATCCAACCATTTCCGTCGGTGGAATTCTTCCTTTGATTGATGGAAATATGTACATTGGTAAATCACAAAACTTTATTACGGAAGCTTGTGAATATACAAACAGTTTCCTCAAATTCCATCCTACACTTGGAATCATCTTGAATATAGAAGAAGATCACATGGATTTCTTTAAAGATATCAACGATATTCGTCATTCTTTCCATTCCTTTGCAAAACTGATTCCTTCCGATGGTCTCCTGGTTATCAACAAAGAAATTGATAACTACACCGAAATCACTGATGGTCTGGCTTGTCAGGTGTTGACATACAGCACAAAGGATTCCGATGCAGACTACTATGCCAAAGACATTACATATGACGATGCCGGCTGTGGTTCTTATCATTTAATTGTAAAAGGAGAAGATAAAGGTGAAATTCACCTTCAGGTCGTTGGTGCCCATAATGTATCCAACTCCCTGGCCGCAATTTGCGCAACCTCTGTTTTCTCTTTGGATTTTGAAGCCGTAAAAGATGGTATTTTTTCATTCACCGGAACCAACCGTCGTTTCCAGATGAAAGGTAAAATCGGTGGTGTTACAATCATTGACGACTATGCGCATCATCCAACGGAGATTCGTGCAACACTGGAAGCAGCTTCCCGTTACACGGCCAAAACACGCTGGTGCGTATTCCAGCCACATACATATACACGAACCAAAGCTTTCTTAAAGGATTTTGCCTCTGCCCTTTCCCTTGCGGATAAAGTAGTGCTGGCAGATATTTATGCGGCACGCGAAGCAGATCCGGGTGATATTTCCTCTTTGGATTTGAAAAAAGAACTTGAAAAACTGGGAACTGAGACCTATTATTTCCCTTCCTTTGACGAAATAGAAAATTTTTTATTACAAAATTGTATAGACGGCGACTTGTTGATAACTATGGGTGCCGGAAACGTTGATAAAATCGGCGAATCCTTACTTGGACTTTAGTTATCCCCAAATCCACAATTTTAAAAAAAATTAATTTTTTTAAAATTGTGGATTTCTTTTTTTTTCTGATAATCCTAAAAAACCTTGTTATTCTGCGAAGTTACTCTGTTTTTTACATTTCTTGCGGTTCAATTCATCCACAATATCCACAGTATCCACTTTTAGCCACAGGCCGCCATTTTCACCTTTTTGACGATTTGCACTTTATTTTATCTATGCTATACTAAGTCACGTGAGATTTGAGATTGACGGGGGAGGCGCAGCCACACTGCGCAGATTGGAGATATCATTATGACTGACATTACGTTGCATTCTTCTATGGATACAGCTGTTACGGTTGTGTCCGATGTTTTTATAGATAAGTACATGCCCACTGCCAACGGTAGCTATGTTAAGGTATATTTATACCTGCTTCGTTGTATGTCGGACAGTACACCTAACTTTTCCATTTCCTACCTGGCGGATCATCTGGATAACACAGAGAATGATATCGTACGGGCGTTAAAATATTGGGAGAAAGTTCATCTGGTCCGGTTGGACAAGGACGCGTCTGGAGAGATAGTCGGCATCTTTTTACTGCAGCCGTCTTCCGGGGGGATACCTTCAGAGAGTCCTGACTTCAACCCTTCTGGGGTGACGTCTTCCGTTGATCCTGCCAGTAGGATTGGTATACAAGAAAGTGCAGAATCCACTTTACCAACCGTAGATTCTTCCACCAAAGGAGCTATGGCTTCTTCAACAAATGAAGCGGTACTCGCTTCAAGCAGTATTTCTTCTATTAACACGACGGCAAGACCGTTATATACACAGTCTGAGATTGAAGAATTGACTGCAAGGGATGATTTGGGCTGGATGACCGACGTGTTGGAAGTATATTTACAAAGACCACTTAAGCCAAAAGAAACACAGTTGATTATGTATCTGTACGATTCTTTGCAATTCTCTACGGATTTAATACTGTATCTGTATGAGTATTGTATTGATTTAGGAAAGAAAAACACCAGCTATATTGAAACCGTTGCATTGGATTGGTCTACGAATAAGATTACAACCCGCGACGCAGCCGGCGAATATGTAAAAACCAAGAATGCAGTTTACAGTGCGGTTTGCAAATCTTTTGGTCTGAATAACCGACAGCTGGGGACTGCTGAACAGGCATACGTTAATAAGTGGATTAGTACCTACAAATTTGATTTGCCTATCATTAAAGAAGCGTGCAATCGTACCATTTTAAGAGGTAAAGGGCCTAATTTCAAATATACAGACGGCACCTTATCCAATTGGCACAAACAAAATGTTCATACTCTGAGTGACATTGCAGCAGATGATGCAAAGCATGCTGCCACCAAAAAAACTACTAAACAGCCGATTCCGGCTGTCAAAACCCGTTTTAATTCCTTCCAGCAAAGGAATTATACCGATGAGGAATACGCCGAAATCGAACGACGTATGATGAGAAATTAATTGAATTTCTAGAATAAAGAGCACTGTGGATAATCACACGATGTGCTGATTTTCACAAAGTACTTCAGTATGGAGGATTGTTATGTCTTTAAAAGAAAATCAGTTTCACAAAATATTGCGGGGATATGATTCAACCCGTTCTCAAAATCAATATTTGCTCGATCAGAAACTGGATGAAATATATACAAAGATTCCGGAATACTACGAATTGGAACAAAAACTAATCCAAAACAGTATTCATGCAGCTAAGATGGCGCTTGCCGGTACACCGGAACCTAAAGAATCCGTCATCCAAAAAAATGCCCAATACTCTTTACAAAAGAAAAAGTTATTGGTTGCAAACGGCTATCCGGAAGATTATCTGACTCCGATTTATGACTGTCCGGATTGCAAAGACACCGGTTATATCAATGGAACAACCAAATGCCATTGTTTAAAACAGTCCATTATCAATGCTTTCTATCAGCAGTCGAATCTGGGAAGCATATTGGAGTCTGAGAACTTTGATTACTTTAATTACGATTATTATACCAATGATATTATAGATCCTATTACGAATCTAACCGCAAAGCAGAATATAGTCAAAGCAGTACAGACAGCCAAAGAATTTGTCACTGAATTTGATCATGAATTCTCAAATTTATTTATCTGTGGCAATACTGGTGTCGGCAAAACCTTCCTTACAAACTGTATCGCGAAAGAATTGCTGGATTCCGCACATACCGTTATCTACCAGACCGCAATTCAGTTGTTTGATTTATTCAGTTCGTACCGGTTTAACCATACACCCGAGAACGGTAACGCTGCTGCCCTATATGAAGATATCCTTACATGCGACTTATTAATCATTGATGATTTGGGGATTGAGACAATTAATGACTTTACACAGTCCCAGCTGTACCATTGCATCAATTCAAGATTGCTTGGCAAACGGTCCGTAATCATTTCCACGAACCTTTCGATTCAGGAAGTACGTGCGTTATATTCGGAACGAATCTTCTCGCGCATCACAAAGGATTACCAACTTATAAAAATAATTGGAGAGGATATCCGCACACAAAAAGCATTATAGGTTCTATTCCTTTTGTTTTTTTGTTTATAATGCCAAAAAACATCAGCGTCCTTGACGTCTATGTTTGAAAATGCTATAAATATTAACGTACTTTAAACGATTTATACGGAGGATTATTATGTCATCACAATTAAAAAATGTCGAAACAATACCTGTAGGTTCCCTTGGAATTGTTGCTTTAAAGAGCTGTAGCGCTATGGGCGATAAAGTTAACGACTATATCGTTAAGTGGCGTGAAGAACGTGAAAATGAGCACAAATCCACCATCGCTTTTGCCGGCTACCAGAAGGATTCTTATCTGGTAGAGACCAGTTGTCCACGTTTTGGTTCGGGAGAAGCCAAAGGAATTCTTAGCGAATCCGTTAGAGGTTATGACTTATATCTCTTAGTAGATGTTTGTAATTATAGTTTAACCTACAACGTATCCGGATTTGAAAACCACATGTCTCCGGATGATCACTATCAGGATTTAAAGAGAATCATTGCAGCGGTTAGCGGTAAGGCTCGTAGAATTACTGTTATTATGCCTTTCTTATATGAAAGCAGACAGCATAAACGTTCTTCTCGTGAATCCTTAGACTGTGCTTTAGCACTTCAGGAGCTTACTGCAATGGGTGTAGAAAGTATTATCACTTTCGATGCACATGATCCACGTGTTCAGAATGCAATTCCTTTAAAGAGTTTTGAGACAGTTCAGCCTACTTACCAGTTCATCAAAGCATTACTTCGTAATGTACCGGACATTCATATGAATAAAGATGAAACATTAATCATCAGCCCGGATGAAGGAGCAATGGGACGTGCTGTATACTTTGCAAACGTTATCGGTGTAAACGTTGGTATGTTCTATAAACGTAGAGATTACACCAAGATTGTAAACGGCAGAAATCCAATTGTTGCACATGAATATTTGGGACAGGATGTAGAAGGTAAGGATGTAATTATTATTGATGACATGATTTCATCCGGTGAAAGCATGATAGATGTTGCTACTGAATTAAAGAAACGTAAAGCCGGCAGAATCTTTGTATGTGCTACTTTCGGTCTCTTTACCAGTGGTCTGGCCCGTTTCGACCAGGCGTACAAAGACGGCTTGATTTACAGAGTAGTAACGACAAACCTGATTTATCAGACTCCGGAACTGTTAAGTCGTGAATATTACATTAACGCAGATATGAGCAAATACATTGCTTTGTTAATTGATACTTTGAATCACGATTCAACCATTAGTGATTTACTGAATCCTACCGAAAGAATTCAGAAAATCCTTAAAAAATACGGTAAAAAATAATAACGCTTCTATAGAAGCTGATCGAGTAGGCTGACTCCTACTCGATTTCGCATCTGAACATTCCGCACTTCGTGCTCCATGTTCTTACGACCGGCAAATGGATTTGCATGCAATGGATTTGCATGCATCCGCTTGCCGGTCTTGTGCTACAAAAAGAGCGTCAACCGTGATATGCACCCTCTTTACCGGGCACATATCATCGTGACGCTCTTTTCCTGTTATACAAAATCCACAGGATGCGGTTTAAGCACAATAAGTAAATAATTATCTACTCTTAATTGCCCAACGCATTTTCGTAGACTTGGCTCTTCCGTTTTTTATGCACTCTTCGCGACTTGGTCGTATGACTCCTTTGGATATATCTTCGTATATGCCTTCCTTTAATCCCTGCTTCAACGCTTTCTTAACAATCTTATCTTCTCCGGAATGAAAGCTAAGAATTGCTGCTCTTCCACCCGGCTTTAATGCATCCGGTAGTTTTTCCATGAACTCATATAACACTTCGAATTCATTGTTTACATCAATGCGAAGTGCCTGGAAAACACGTTGACAGGTTTTCTTTATCGTATCCTTCTTTTCTTTCTCCGGTATAAAATCCAATGTTTTTGCAATTATCTGATATAAATCTCTGGTCGTTTCAATTGTATTCCCTTTCTTGATTTCATCCGTAATTGCTTTCGCAAGTTCATCGCAGTAAGGTTCATCAGAATTCTCATAGAACATCCCGGAAAGCTCTTCCCGGGAAATATTCTTAAGGCGTTGTGCGGCGCTGATTCCATGTTTGGGATCCAGACGTAAGTCTAAAGGTCCATCATTTTTGTAAGAAAAACCACGCTCCGGATTGTCTAACTGCATAGAGGATACGCCCAGGTCTGCGAAGATAAAATCAAAGCCTCCGGCTTCCTTCGCAATTTCATCTATTGTACAAAAATTTTGAAGTTTGATCGTCAAACAATCTTCTCCGAATCCCTCCTTCAAAAGCCGGTTTTTCGTCTTCTCAGACTCTATCGGGTCAACATCTGTCGCATATACATGACCTGTTCCCTTTAAACATTCAAGCATTGCCCTCGTGTGACCGCCATATCCAAGTGTTGCATCAAAACCAACCTGTCCCGGTTCAATCCGCAGTACCTCCAGCATTTCATCTACCATAATGGAAATATGCATTCCTGCCGGTGTGCTCCCCTTGCGGATTACTTTTTCCACCGTCTCCTTGTACTTCTCCGGCTGGTGCTCCTTGTATTTTTCTTCAAATTTGCGAGGATATTTCCCTTTATAACGGACTCTTCTCTTATGTGCTCCGCCGCCTGTATTTTCCTGATTATTGCTCATTTACTCTTCCTTTTCATCTCTATTCTTTTATTTTGAGAAGCTGATCCTTCTTTCTTCTTTTTTCGTGGTACATATTATTGTCCATATCTTTAAGGAACGGGTCCATTCCGTTTTTACGATTATATCTACCAACGCCCATGGAAAACTCCAGTGAATATGGAAACCCTTTCTTTTTCTTCCATTCAATCGCTGTCCGTCGTATACTGTTCATGGTTTCCTGTATCAGACGTTTATCATCTGTGCACAACAAGACAACGAATTCGTCCCCTGCATAACGGACCACCACAGCACTTTTGGGTACTGCTGCAAGCAATATCTCTGCAACATTACACAAAGCCTCATCACCCACGCTGTGTCCCCAGGTGTCATTAATTATCTTAAACTCATCAATATCTAACATGATTCCCGTTTTAAATTTGCTTTTCATACGTTTATTCCGCGAAAACAGATGCTTCAGGTACTGCCGATTGTACAGATACGTCAAAGAATCCAGATAGATTATTTCGTTGATCATATTTGTATGTAGCGCTACCAATCCAATCGAAACTGACAGCCATACCGTGGAAATTCCGTATATTAATGTCTGCAACACAACACCCGCAAAAACCGGAACCAGATACAAAAGAATCGGGATGCTTTCCCGTCTCTCGCTTCTTGCTTCTTCAATGTACACTCTATATATACTATACAATATTTGCAATAACATCAAGAGATAAAAGAACTGACTCAAACGTCCCCTGTGGTACACGTTGTCTTCCGATATGGTATATGCCAACCCGTGAAACATATTCGTCGTATTAATCAGGCATGCAACCAACGTAGGCGCTCCTAATATACGAAGCCTTGCCAACGTATCTTTCCAGCTACGGTTGATTCTATAGTCTACAAATATTGCCCATAATAAAGTGGCGCATACTCCCGCATAATATGAATACATATTCAGGATATAATTTAGTATCCACGCTCCATAGAAATGCTTGCCATCTATTGCAAAAGAAGTTACCTCCGTAAAGCATGCAAAAAGGGAAATCCATAAGATAGCTGTATAGCATCTGTATTCTATCATGGATTTTTCTTTCAAGGTGTATCTGTTGTTTAGTAATACAATAATCAGAATAATACCGATAATATTGGATGTTGCAATTGCTATAATATTATGCATAACACCCCTCCGATCCGGCAGTCCGATTGAAAACGTGCCTACAGGTGTATTTTGGTCGTCAGTTCGAGAATTATCTCACTATTTAATATGAGTATATCATATTATCGGTAAATTTCAATAAACTAATTCGTTATTATTAACTTTTAATACAATATCCGTTCCCGGTAACAACGCATTTGACAGAATTGCTTTTGCCAGAAGCGTTTCCACGTGCTTTTGCAAATATCTTTTTAAAGGTCTTGCTCCGTAAACCGGGCTGTACGCTTCTTCGATTACAAAATCTTTTGCCTCCTTTGATAGGGAAATGTGTAATTCTTTGTCCTCCACACGTCGGTTTAAATCCTTCATTTGCAAATCTACGATTTCGCCAATATCCTGTTTGGTTAACGGCTTGAACATTATAATCTCATCCAATCGGTTTAAGAACTCCGGTCGGAAACTTGCTTTTAACGTATCCATTACAAGTTTTTCACTTTCCTTGTTAATTTCACCTTCTTCATTTATCCCATCAAGCATATATTCTGAACCGAGATTGGACGTCATAATTAGAATTGTATTTTTAAAATCTACTGTCCTTCCAAGGGAATCTGTGATGCGACCATCATCTAATACCTGTAAAAGTACGTTAAATACATCCGGATGCGCTTTTTCAATTTCATCAAGAAGAACAACCGTATATGGGTTACGGCGTACCGCTTCCGTTAATTGTCCACCTTCTTCATGACCTACATATCCCGGAGGTGCTCCAATCAAACGTGACACGGAATACTTCTCCATATATTCGCTCATATCAATACGAACCATATTTTGTTCATTGTCAAACAGTGCTTCTGCAAGACTCTTTGCAAGTTCAGTTTTGCCTACACCGGTTGGTCCCAGGAACAAGAAGGAACCGATTGGCTTGGTTGGATCTTTAATTCCGGCTCGTGCTCTAAGAATGGCGTCTGCAACCAGATTTACGCCTTCCTTTTGGCCGATGACTCTTTCTCTTAATTTATCGCCTAAGTGAAGCGCTTTTTCCTTCTCCCCTTCGGTTAATTTTGCTACCGGAATTCCGGTCCATCGAGAAATAATCTTTGCAATTTCTTCCCTGGTTACACTTTCATGCACCATCTTACCTTTTTTGCTCTGCTGTTTTTGTTCTTCTTCCTCCAGCTGTCTCTCCAATTCCGGCAGTTTACCGTATTTTAATTCCGCAGCTTTATCAAGGTCGTAATTGCGTTCTGCAATTTTAATTTCATTTTTCAAAGCTTCTAACTGTTCTTTTATTTTTTGAACACGTTCTACAGAATTCTTCTCCAAATCCCACTTAGCTTTTTCATTGGCATATTGTTCCCGCATCTCTGCCAGCTCCGAAGAAATGCTTTCCAAACGGCTCTTGCTCAATGCATCCTCTTCTTTTTTCAAGGCTGCCTCTTCAATTTCATGTTGCATGATTTTACGTCTCAATTCATCCAGCTCTGTCGGCATCGAATCCAGTTCTGTTTTAATTAGCGCGCATGCTTCGTCCACCAGGTCAATCGCCTTATCCGGCAAGAAACGATCCGTGATATATCGATTGGAAAGGGTCGCCGCTTCCACCAGCGCTCCGTCGGTTATTTTTACACCATGAAAAACTTCATATCTCTCCTTCAGACCACGCAAAATAGAAATTGTGTCCTCCACACTCGGTTCACAAACCATAACCGGCTGAAATCTTCTTTCCAGGGCTGCATCTTTTTCAATATACATACGATATTCATTTAGCGTTGTCGCACCAATACAATGGAGCTCACCTCTTGCAAGCATAGGTTTTAGCATATTGCCCGCATCCATGGATCCTTCCGTCTTTCCGGCTCCGACAATCGTATGAAGTTCATCAATAAATAAAATAATTTCCCCGTCACTTGCTGCAACTTCATTCAATACTGCCTTCAGTCTCTCCTCAAACTCACCTCTGTACTTCGCGCCTGCAATCAACGTTCCCATATCCAGTGCAAATAGTTTCTTGTTCTTCAAGGCATCCGGAACATCCCCTCGCACAATTCTTTGTGCCAGGCCTTCAATTGCCGCTGTTTTCCCAACGCCGGGCTCTCCTATCAAAACCGGGTTGTTTTTTGTTTTTCTGGATAAAATACGAATAATATGACGAATCTCTGCGTCTCTTCCAATTACCGGGTCCAGTTTTTCCTGTCGTGCCTGTTCCACCATGTCATATCCATACTTGGAAAGCGTGTCGTACGTATCTTCCGGACTATCGGACGTTACGTTCTGATTTCCACGGATAGTCGCAAGTACCGTCAGAAAACGCTCTCTTGTAATCCTAAAATCCGCAAATAAACCTTTCATTTCTTTATTCGGGTATTTTAACATACTAAGGAAAAGATGCTCCACGGAAACATACTCATCCCGCATTGCCTTCGCTTCATTTTCCGCATAAATAAGCGCTTTGTTGAGATGCTCACCCATATAAACCTGACCGCCGGATACTTTCGGTCTTTTGTTTAAAAGTCCTTCCACCTGTGCCACAAAGACCTGCGGATCAATCTCCATTTTTTCAATCAATTTGTAAATAATGCTGTCTTCAATCGTTAAAAGACTATACATTAAATGTTCCTGTTCAATCATCTGATGTCCATAATCGTATGCTATTTTCTCACATCGATCTACTGCTTCCAATGATTTTTTTGTAAATCTGTCAATCTTCATACTATCACTCCTATATTCTTTCTATTCTCTTCTTCGTGGATTCTTTCGTACTCCTTTTAGAAAAAGCACACAAAAAGGTGCTATAGTCATTGTTTGTTCTACAACAACTATAACACCGAACGATTCCACTGTCAACTTTATTGTAATTTCTTTAGAGTCACTGTTTTTATAGCGCAAAGATTTCTTTCAGTTTTTTGAGAACTCCATCGTTCACATTACTGTCTACAACACCGGCTGCTGCATTTTTCACTTCATCTCTTGCATTTGCAACCGCAAAACTGTATTTTGCCTGTTCCAGCATCTCTATGTCATTCAGATTATCTCCAAAAACTACCGTCTCGGAAGGTTTAATCCCCATCTGTCTTTGTATTTCTGCAATTGCCTTTCCTTTTCCGGAGTTTACACTGATACAGTCCAGCCACATAAACCCTGCACAAAGCACCTGAATATCTTCACGCTTTTCCCACTTTGGTGCAAAAAAATCTTTCGCAATTTCTTCCGCCCCTTCATGGTTATTATACAGACTTACCTTAATGATTGGATCCTCCGGATCGATATCCGTCAATAAATCATCCACGCGGGTTAATTTAAAATGATATCCATTGGTGAGCAAATCATCGAGTTCCTCATAGTCTTTTTGGATATAACAATTACTTTTAGTCGCAACCATAATCTCCGTATTCTTTAATTTACGCATATCCCTAATTAACTCATATGCCGTTTCCGTATCAATTCTGGCACAACTCATCAGCTGATCTCTGCATATGACCAAGCCGCCGTTTTCGCCAATCATAATAATATCGTCTTTTACCGGCTTGAAAATCCCTTCGATGCTATTACACTGTCTTCCGCTTGCGGCTGCGAACATTACCCCTTTTTCCTTCAGTTGTTTCACAACATCATAATACTCGGGATTCAAGTCCGGAGTACCATCCGGTACGAGTGTTCCATCAATATCCGTACATACCAGTTTAATTTCATTTCCATTGATATTCATTCTTATATTCCTCATTTCCTTTGTGTTAAGCAAAAAACAAATGCTCCACCAGTATCTTAACGCCTATAATGACCAGTATACATCCACCCGCGATTTCTGCTTTATTTTTGAGTTTCGTTCCAAATATATTTCCTATCTTTACGCCTGCAAATGAGATGAAAAATGTTATAATGCCAATAAGCGCCGCCGAAAAAGCAATATGAACTTTAAGACAGGCGAAGGTGATGCCAACAGCAAGTGCATCAATACTTGTCGCAATTGCAAGAATAAGCATCGTTTTAAATCCGAAGGAATCGTCAATCGACTCTTCCTGCCCGAAGCTTTCCATAATCATCTTGACACCGATAATGCCAAGCAGCGTGAAGGCAATCCAATGATCCACCTTTTCTATAATACTATAAAACTGAATACCCGCAAAATAGCCAAGAATTGGCATCAATGCCTGGAATGCCCCAAAATACAGTCCGGCAATAATCGGATATTTTATATTTTTCTCTTTCAAGGCCAACCCTTTACATACAGATACCGCAAAAGCATCCATTGCGAGGGCAATTCCAAGTAATATGATTTCATATATGCTCATATATTTCCTCCAATAACGTAATTATCGTCTATACGCTCCGGTATTATGCATTTTAACAAAAGCATAAACAAAAATCCACTAAATTATCCGCAAATGCTTAACAACAGGTGCACCAATACATTATAATAGAAAGAAAACGATTGGAGAACAAAATGAATAAAAAAGCGATTTTTGAAATTGTAGATCACACACTCTTAAACCAGACTTCTACCTGGGCTCAAATTAAACAGCTTTGCGATGATGCCTGTACCTATCATACTGCATCCGTGTGTATTCCACCCTCATTTGTAAAACAGGCGAAAGAATACCTGGGTGAAAAATTACCCGTATGCACGGTAATAGGTTTTCCAAACGGCTACAATACAACTGCAACGAAAGTGTTTGAAACCAAAGATGCCATCCAAAATGGCGCTGATGAAATTGATATGGTAATCAACATCGGTTGGGTAAAAGAGGGTCAATATGATCTCATTGCTTCCGAAATTAATGCGGTAAAGGACGCATGTGACGGAAAATTACTAAAAGTTATTATTGAAACCTGCCTTCTTAGTGAAGACGAGAAAATCAATATGTGTAAATGTGTATCTGCATCAAACGCTGATTATATCAAAACATCCACCGGCTTTTCCACGTCCGGTGCAACCTTTGAAGATATTGCCCTTTTTGCAAAGAATGTTTCATCCGGACTCAAAATCAAAGCTGCAGGTGGGATTCAATCTTTTGAAGATGCAACAAAGTTTATTGAACTTGGTGCAAACCGTTTGGGAACGAGCCGTATCGTAAATCTTGCGAAAGATGCCCTTGAATAAATAAAAATTAATATGGAAAATAAGTAAAAAAAATTCGTTACACTTTTGTGTAACGAACTTTTTTTAGAGGCGACAACCAGATTTGAACTGGTGATCAGGGTGTTGCAGACCCGTGCCTTACCACTTGGCTATGTCGCCATATTCAAGATGACCCCAAGGGGATTTGAACCCCTGTTACCGCCGTGAAAGGGCGGTGTCTTAACCGCTTGACCATGGGGCCTTACGACTCCTGGTGCCTTACGGCAATGGTTCGTAAAGAGTATCCGTTATAATGTGATACCTTCAAAACTACACACCAAATCAAGTTTCCATTCATCCATTTATATTTGGTCAAGCCCTCGACCTATTAGTAACAGTCAGCTACATACATTACTGTACTTCCACCTCTGCCCTATCTACCTTATCGTCTTTAAGGGGTCTTACTGGACTACTCCATGG
>JAILQS010000162.1 GCA_024698865.1 Lachnospiraceae bacterium
TATATAATATAATTATACTCCCCCTCTCATTTTTTATTAGGGCAGATAAGACCCCCTCCCCTCTTCTTATCTGCCGAACAAAAGACCAGTTTCGGGTGACCGGAACTGGTCTTTTGTTGTGGGAAGAAATAGTAGAAGAGTAAAAAAATCATATTGAAAAAAAGCGGAAAGCAGGTAATATAGAATTATAAAAAGCGGAGAGGAGATCCTTATGAAACCCAAAATAGCATTTCGCTTGGACAGCGGAAAAGATATCGGCCTTGGACACCTGATGAGATGTATGTCCATCGCGAAAGAATTGGTACAACAGAAGATAGAAGTAGTGTTTATTTGTCGCAACAGACATTCTATCCCGGTTCCGTACGAGGTTTACTATCTGAGTGAGCCGTATCTGAAAAAGGGACTGTCGATAGAGGATGAGCTTTGTGAACTGGCGGCGGTGCTAAAAGAGCAGAAGGTGGATTTTCTTCTGGTGGATCATTACGGCGCTACGGATGAATGGTTCCGGAGACTAAGGGAAATGTCAGACTGTAAGATTGGCTGCATGGAGGATGGCATAGAGAGAAAGCTTCCGGTGGATATGCTGATTAACGGGAATATTTACGGACCGCGTGGCGATTACGGAGATATTCCGGTGAAACTGCTTGGCGGTGAATATACGTTGTTGCGCGATACGTTTCGGGATATTACCCCAAAGGAACTGTCGAAGGAGATAAAGGATATTTACATTACGTCCGGCGGGACAGATGCACTCCAATTTTGCGGACGCATTTACCAGGATTTGTATGAGTGGAGTCCAAAGTACCGGTATCACATCATAGTCGGTACGGATTTTGAAGAGGAATACGTAAAGAAACTGGAGGAAACTGACGCACAGCTTGAGTTTCATGCGGACATGAAACAATGTATGGAGGATGCAGATATTTTCATAAGCTCTGCAGGAAGCACGACTTATGAGCTGGCGGTGATGGGAGTGCCGACAATCAGCTTTGTTCTGTGGGACAACCAGCAGTTTATCGGCACGACTTTGTGGGAAGAAGAAGCGAATGAAAAGGGCGGCTTCTATTCCGAATACAAAAAAGAAAATTTGTTGGCATCGATGGAGCGGATGCAGCCGGTGGAATATCGCAGGGTGCTTAGGGATAGGGCAAGGAAGCTCGTATCGGGCTATGGCGCAAAGAATGTGGCAAACGAGATTGTCAGATTTGTTCAAAAAGGGTAACAAAATTCTTTGTCAAAGCGCCAAAACCCTTGAATTTTGTGGTAAAAAATTGTATAATCGCATAGATTAAGAAAATATTTATCATAGGAGGTTTGTTATGATTAACTGGAATAATTTAGATACACTGAAAAGTTATGAAGAAATGAAAAATGCAAAAAAAGTGAATCTTGCACAGGTTATGACCGGAGAAAATGGCGCAAAGCGTGTGAGAGAGTATAGCGTACCTATGGCAGCAGGTCTTACATACAATTATGCTGCAAAAGAGGTAGATGACGCATTGCTTGCAACATTCGAAGAGCTTGCAAAAGAAGCACAGCTTACAGAAAAGTTTGAAGCATTATACAATGGTGAAGTGATTAACACCGGAGAAAAGAGATTAGTACTTCATCACTTGACACGTGGCCAGTTAGGGGATGCCGTAAATGCAGACGGCGTTGACAAACGTGCCTTTTATGTAGAACAGCAGAATAAAATTACGGAATTTGCGAATAAAGTGCATAACGGAGAGATTACCAATGCAGCCGGAGAGAAATTTACAACGGTTGTACAGATCGGTATCGGTGGAAGTGACTTAGGACCAAGAGCGATGTATCTGGCACTTGAAAACTGGGCAAAGAAAAACAACACTTTCAAGATGGAAGCAAAATTTATCAGCAATGTAGACCCGGATGATGCGGCAGCAGTACTTAACTCCATTGATGTTGCACACTCTATCTTTGTACTCGTTTCCAAATCAGGAACTACACTTGAGACTTTAACAAACGAATCTTTTGTAAAAGATGCATTAAAGAACGCAGGACTCGATGCTTCTAAGCATATGATCGCAGTTACCAGCGAGACTTCACCACTTGCCAAGAGTGATGATTATCTTGCAGCTTTCTTTATGGATGACTATATCGGAGGACGTTTCTCCTCTACTTCTGCAGTAGGTGGCGCAGTATTGTCACTTGCATTTGGACCGGAAGTATTTGCACAGTTCTTAGACGGCGCAGCTAAGCAGGATGCACTTGCTAAGAATACAAAATTAACAGAAAACCCATCTATGTTAGATGCAATTATCGGTGTGTATGAGCGTAACGTATTAGGATATCCAAGTACTGCAGTACTTCCATATTCACAGGCACTGAGCCGTTTCCCTGCACATTTGCAGCAGTTGGATATGGAATCTAACGGTAAATCCGTAAACCGTGACGGCGGAGAAATCAACTACGTAACCGGACCGGTTATCTTTGGTGAGCCGGGAACCAACGGACAGCACTCCTTCTATCAGCTGCTTCATCAGGGAACAGATGTTACACCACTTCAGTTCATCGGATACAAGAACAGCCAGATGGGAACAGATGTTGTAATTCAGGGAAGCACAAGTCAGCAGAAACTTTGTGCAAACGTAGCAGCTCAGATTGTTGCATTTGCCTGCGGTAAAGCAGATGATGACCGTAACAAAAACTTTGAAGGTGGTCGTCCATCCAGCATTATTATTGGTGAACAGGTAACACCGGCTTCTTTAGGCGCATTACTTGCACACTTTGAAAACAAAGTAATGTTCCAGGGATTCTTATGGAATGTTAACAGCTTTGACCAGGAAGGTGTACAGCTGGGTAAAGTACTTGCGAAGAAAGTACTTGCACATGAAACAGATGGTGCATTGAAAGAATTCAGTGATCTATTAAATATCTAATCCGAATTAGAAAAGTAACAGATAAATGATGTGGCAGCTGTGTTGATAAAGGTGGACTTACATCTTTATTCACGCGGCTGCCCTTTGTTTTTGTCCGGACATTTGTTATACTTAAGGTAATGCAAAAAGAGCTGAAACAGAACCGTTAGATAGTGGATAGATTTCGATTTTGGAAGGAGGATGGCAATGAATATTTTATTAAAGGAGATATATGCCTTATTATATGAGGACGGCAAATTTACCTCGCCAAAGACCAATATATATATTGTTGACGATATGATTGCAGGAGTCGGAGAGGAACCGGAGGGGTTCAAGGCAGATAAAGTAATTGACGGACACAACAAAATGGTGATTCCGGGGCTGATTAATGCGCACACACACAACTATATGGCGCTGCTTCGAAACTGTGCGGATGATTTGTCTTTTGCGGACTGGCTGTTTAAAAATATTGAACCTCTGGAAGAAAAGATTGCGACAAAGGACGCGTACTGGGGAGCATCACTTTCCATTATGGAAATGATTCGAACCGGAACGACCTGTTTTTCGGATATGCAGATGTTTATTCACCAAACGACACAGGCAGTGGCGGATTCCGGTATCCGTGCGGTAATCAGCAGAGGACTGGTCGGCGAAGGCAATAACGAAGCCGGACAGGTTCGTCTGAAAGAAGCCAAAGAAGAGATTGCGCGCTGGAGCTCGAATGAAAGAATCACGTTTTTACTTGGGCCACACGCGCCATACAGCTGTGACCGCGCATTTCTCGAAATTGTAGCACAGGAAGCAAAAGAGCTGGATCTTGGAATTCATATTCACCTGTCAGAGAGTGTCGGAGAGATAGAGATGATGCAGAAGGCGGCAGGATGTACGCCAATCGAATACGTAGAGAATACAGGTATTTTTGATAGAAACTGTATTGCAGCGCACTGTGTTCAGTTGACACCAAAGGATATGGACATTTTGAAAGCACACAACGTAAATGTTGTGACCAATCCTGCAAGCAATATGAAGCTTGGAAACGGATTTGCACCGATTCCGGAGCTGATGAGCAAGGGAATCAACATCTGTCTTGGAACGGACGGGCCGGCAAGTAATAACAATCTGAATATGTTCCAGGAAATGAACCTGCTTACTTTGATACATAAAGGTGCAAAGAAGGAAGCCGTATGTGTAGGAGCAGAGGATGCGCTTCGTTTTGCTACCGTGAATGGAGCAAAGGCGCTTGGACTTACGTCTGTCGGACAGATTGCCAAAGGAAAGAAAGCGGATCTGGCAATTCTTAATCTGGATGTTCCGCAGATGATGCCAAAGACGAATCTGATTTCGGCGCTGTGTTATTCTGCAAATGGCTCCGAAGTGGAAACCGTTATCGTAAACGGTAAAATACTGATGGAAAACCGCAAGATACTTACAATGGATGAAGAGAGAATCTATTTTGAATGTCAAAAGATTGCCGATCGTCTGGGAATTGGAATAAAAGAATAATAAATGGAGGAAGACTATGAGTAGTGAAATTAGAGATATTAATCTGGCAGAGTCCGGAGAACATAAAATTGAATGGGTGAAGAGAAACTGCCCGTTACTTCGAAGCTTAGAGGAAGAATTTACGAGAGAACAGCCGTTTAAAGATATTAAGATTGCGCTTTCCGTACATTTGGAAGCAAAGACTGCGTATCTTTGTAAGGTGCTGGCAGCAGGTGGAGCGGATATGTACGTAACCGGAAGCAATCCGCTTTCTACACAGGATGACGTGGCAGCAGCACTTGTAAAAGCAGGGCTTGAGGTTCATGCATGGTATGACGCAACGGATGAAGAATACAACACGCATATCCGTCATGTGTTGGAGAATAAATGTAACATTATTATTGATGACGGGGGTGACCTCGTACATATGCTTCACACGGAATTGAAGGATTGCCTTCCATACGTAATCGGAGGTTGTGAAGAGACAACAACAGGTATTATTCGATTGATGGCAATGGCAAAGAATAATGAGCTGAAATTCCCGATGGCACTGGTAAACAACGCGGATTGTAAGCATTTATTTGATAACCGTTATGGTACCGGTCAGTCCGTATGGGACGGTATCAACCGTACCACGAACCTCATTGTTGCCGGTAAGACGGTAGTTGTGGCAGGATATGGATGGTGTGGAAAAGGGGTATCCATGCGTGCTAAGGCGCTTGGTGCCAGAGTTATTGTGACCGAAATTGACCCAATCAAAGCAATCGAAGCAGTTATGGACGGCTATGATGTTATGCCGATGAAAGAAGCAGCAAAGTATGGGGATTTCTTTGTAACGGTTACCGGCTGTAGTGGTGTTATTGACAAAGAAGATTTTGCCAATATGAAGAATGGAGCGATTCTTTGTAATGCCGGACATTTTGACTGCGAAGTAGATGTAAAATACCTCAAGGAAAATGCATTGGAAATTGCAGAGCAGAGAAAAAACATTATGGGATATCGTATGGATGAAAACCGTTGGATCTATGTGCTTGCAGAGGGACGATTGGTTAACCTTGCGGCAGGAGACGGTCATCCGGCAGAAATTATGGATATGAGTTTTGCAATACAGGCTTTATGTGCCAAATATCTGGTTGAACATAAGGGACAGCTGAAAGAAATGCTGATTGATGTTCCGAAGGAAGTCGATCAGGAAGTTGCGTTACGCAAACTTAGATTCTTAGGAAAAGATATTGACGTTTTGACACCGGAACAGGAACGATATTTAAACAGTTCCAGTCTGTAAAATATAGCGGATACGGAAAATAAAAGCCCTTCGCACGGAATATCTCCAAGGTCAGAAAAACTGACACAAGGACGGTATCTTGCGAAGGGCATTTTTATGGTTGTTCACATAACAAAGTAGCGTTTATTGCAATGCACTTTATTGCAATGCATAGTTTTTAATTAGTGAGACAATCTCTCTGGTCGCATTGCTAAGCGGACTCTGGTTCATTTTCTCAATATAAGCATCTTTGTGGTCATAGACGTCATTTACTGTCTTTAGAAGAAGTTCATCTGTGACCTCCTCTTCCATAATTACTTTGCTAAAGCCTTGTTTTTCAAAGGAATTTGCATTCAGAATCTGATCGCCACGACTTGCCTGAGCAGAAAGTGGAATCAGAATATTTGGCTTTCTGAGGGCAAGAATTTCACAAATCGCGTTGGCGCCGGCGCGGGAAATCAGTATATCAGCAGCAGCAAACAGATGTGTAAGTTCATCTTTTACATACTCGAACTGAACATAGCCGGGTGTATTTGTGAGGGATTCGTCTAATTTGTCTTTTCCACAAAGGTGGATAACCTGAAATTTTTCCAAAAGAGCAGGAAGAATGCTTCGTACGGCAGTGTTGACTGCTACAGAACCTAAGCTTCCGCCAATAATCATAAGCACAGGTTTTTGGTCGTTAAAGCCGCAAAACTGTAATCCTTTTTCTTTATTTCCTTCAAATAATTCTTTACGAATCGGGGTACCGGTAAGTACCGCTTTGTTTTCCGGAAGGGAATGAACGGTTTCCGGAAAGTTAGCGCACACCTTCGATGCAGAAGGAATCGCAATTCTGTTGGCAAGACCGGGAGTCATATCAGACTCATGAATGATCGCCGGAATATGACAGCGCTTGGCAGCCAGAACGACCGGAACCGATACAAATCCGCCTTTGGAAAATACGACATTTGGACGGATGGTCTTTAATAATTGTTTGGCTTGAAAATATCCTTTGATTACTTTGAACGGATCGCTGAAATTCTTAGGATCAAAGTAACGACGAAGTTTGCCGGAAGAAATTCCGTAGTATGGGATATTCTGTTCCGGTATCAGAACACTCTCAATTCCTTCATAGGAGCCAATGTAGTGAACCTCGTAGCCTTCCGACTCCAGCTCGGGAATCAGAGCAATGTTTGGGGTAACGTGACCGGCAGTACCGCCGCCGGTAAGAACAATCTTCTTTTTAGAATCTGAATTCATAATAGAAAATAACCTCCGATTTATTTGTTTTCTTCCAATGCAAGTCTGAGAGCTTTGGCAAGCTGGTCCGGACAGGAAGTAGAACGTGGACCGCAGAGAGTACCCTCCAGGCGTTCGATTACCTCTGTAGCAGACATTCCTTTTACCAGTTTGGAGATGCCGTGTGTATTGCCGGCACACCCGCCGATAAATTCAACAGATTTGACAATATCGCCATCTAACTCAATATGTATTTCTCGTGAACAGGTTCCTTTTGTCTTATAAACCATGATAATCCTCCATTCCTTTTATATAGGCTTTCTACATTATAAGAAAATGACAAACTAATTGCAACAAAATAAATGTCGAATTTCAAAGACATAATTCTTCCCGTTTCAACAAAAGGAATCGGATACAATGGTTTTCGTAAAATGCAACGAAGGAGGTAACGTGGTGTGAAAGGAATAGAGATGCTTGGAAATGAAGAAGTGATGTATTACATAAGGGAACTGGTTCAAACGGGGAAGATGGTATGTGTAATAGGAGGAGTCTGCGTATTAAATTTGTGCTTTTTGGTGGCAATGTGGATAAAAATGAGGGGACTATGGAAAAGGATTGAAAACAATCGAAAGGCGAAAAATACAGAGATTAAGCGGTTTTACAAGCGGTTGGAAGGGGAGTTCTATTGTTGTAGAAATGTGAATAATGTGGACAACTTCGTGGATAACTGTGTTAATAAGGTGAAAATAGCAGGGATTCATTTATACACGGTGAAAAATTTGTGTGGACAAGCATGGGTATTAAACCTGTTAACAGCGGTAGTTGTCGCATGCGCAGGAGTTTTACTCAAATGTGGACAAAAATGGATAAGTGTTTATATATTATCCGGAATTGGGACTGGAGCACTAATTTATTATGTGGATAAAATTCTGGAACCGGAGAGAAATATCATGTGGCTTCGGGAGAAACTGACGGAAAGCTGTCAGCGGAATGTGGCGAACGACCCGGAAAGAGAAACCGACTTCAATAACCGGGTTAGCCCGGCGGACGAAGAAGTAAAAGATCAGACGAAAGAGCCGGCCATGCCATCCGTTCTCGTAAAAGAGAGCGAAGGCGGGGACGAAGCGGGGCATGCAGAAAAACTAATCGACGATCTACTGGCGGAATATTTTTCGTAGTGTTAAAATTTATACGAAAAACCAAACATACAAAGGAGAATATAAAATGATATATACAGTTACCTTGAATCCGGCGTTGGATTACGTTGTACAGTCGGATAGATTGCGTCCGGGAGAGGTGAATCGCGTGACCGGCGAGGAAATACTACCCGGAGGAAAGGGAATTAATGTTTCGCTTGTGTTAAAGGAGCTTGGAATTGCCTCGGTGAATCTTGGATTTGTTGCCGGATTTACAGGGGATGCTTTTTTGAAGGCATTAGAACAGCGAAAGCTGCAAAGCGAGTTTATAGAAGTGGACAATGGATTTACAAGAATCAATGTAAAGATGAAGGCAAAAGAAGAGACGGAAATTAACGGGCAGGGACCTGTAATTACAGCGGATGCGGTGTGCAGACTGAAAAATAAGATCGGTGAGCTGAAAGCGGGGGACGTATTGGTTTTGTCGGGAAGTTTACCAAAGGGCGTATCCTCGGACCTTTATAAAGAACTAATGGGAATAGTGAAGGACAAAGCAGTCCGCGTGGCAGTAGATGTTGGCGGAGCGCTTTTAAAAGGTGTAGTGGAGGAGAAACCGTTTCTGATCAAACCGAATTTGGATGAACTGGAAGAATTCTTTGATACGGAGATTGCTTCGAAGGAGGAAGCAGTTACATACGCCAGAAAGTTGAAACAGATGGGGCCAGAGAACGTGTTAGTTTCTATGGCGAAAGAAGGAGCGATACTTATCGATGCCAAGAACCGGCTACACGAGATAGGAATCTGTAAAGGCAAGGTAGTGAATTCTGTTGGGGCAGGAGATTCCATGCTTGCCGGATTTATTGCCGGAATATTGGAAAAGGCGGAGGCCGGCAAACCAGAGGGTGGAAAGTGTTCCTATGAGGAAGCGCAGTATGCAGCGCAATATGCAGCGCAATATGCGCTGGAGCTTGGAACAGCATGCGGAGCTGCAACGGCATTTTCGATGGGAGTCGGAACGAAGGAACAGATATATCATTTATTAGAAGAATTAAAATAGCAGATAGAAAAAGAGTATTTCTGTAGGAAATTTTTTCAAACAGAAGTACTTTTTTTTGTAGAAAAAAATGCATAGAAACGCGAATTAAGTGCATTTGGATACATTTGTAACTGGACTATAATAAAAAAAAATAAAAAAATTTTTTGAATTTTGAAAAAATCGAAGAGATATTTGCACTGTCTTAAATAGAAGAGAGAAAAATAGGATTCGTAAAGGTTGCGTTTTGCTCTCTCAAAGGAGTCTCTATTTAAGTAACACAGTAGAAAGGACTGCTATGAGGAATAGTGAAAGAAAAAAAGTCCATATTGATAAAAAACTGATGGAACGAATACAAAAGGGTCAAAACGGTGCGTTTGAAGAACTGTATGAGTTAACAAATCGCGTTTTGTATGCTTATTTGCTTTCCTGTACAAAAAATGCAGAAGATGCAAAAGATCTGCTTCAGGAAAGTTTCCTACAAATATATAAGGATATTCGTTCATATAAAAATATGGGAAAACCAATGGCATGGATGATGACGATTGCCAAAAATCAGTTTCTAATGAAATATCGCAAAGAGAAAAACGAAAAAGAGCAGACGGTATACGTAGAAAGTGATGAGCTGGAGCAACAGATTGGTTGTTCGGGATTAGAAAGCGTGGAGGAACGGTTGCTGATCACAAAGATGTTTGAAACGCTGGAAACAGACGACCGAAACATAATCATTATGCATGCAGTGGGTGGTATGAAATTTAATGAAATTGCAGAAATAATGCAATGGCCAATGGGGACAGTAATTTCTCATTATTACAGAAGTACGAAAATGTTGAAATCTACTTTCCGGAAGGGAGGTCAGAATGAAAAATAACGAGCTTAAGAGAATTACAAAGAGTGCATTTTCCAATATAACTCCGGATATCAAGCATCAGCTTATGGAAGCGATTGAAAGCGTGGAAATACCTGAAGTGAAAGAGGAGCAAAAAACGGAGCGCACCTGGTATGAAAAAATTAAAGAGTGGATGGCTCCAAGTAGGGGATTTGCCTTGGCAGGTGTGGTTATGGCGTGTCTGTTGTTTGTAGCAATGGTTGGGTTGCGTGGAGAAACCATTAGTGTGGTTATTGACGTGAATCCGAGAATACAGATGGATATGAACACAGAGTACAAGGTGAAGGACTTGAAAGGTCTGAATAAGGACGGCGTCCGTGTAGTGGAAGATATTCAGTGGCGTAAAAAGCAGACGATGAAAAAGACCATGCAGTCGCTGTTATCCAGTATGAAGAAAAACGGATACTTGAAAGAAAATGGAGGCATTTTACTTACCATGGCATCCTCCAAAGGGGAGCTGGATGCCAAAATCGAGAAACAAATATTGAATCAGATGGAAAAAGAAGTTGAGAAACTGGGAATTACGCACATCACGATAGCGGCATGTGTGGTTCCGAAAGAAGACGTAACAAAAGGTCGTGAGATACTCGAGAAAAAACTGGTAAAGAAGAGTAATTACTCCAAAAAGGATGCAAAGAAAATGTCGGTTGCAGAACTTTTATCTGCTTCGAAGGAAGAAGTGGAAGAAGACCTGGATTATATCAGAGTCATTGGAGAAAAGCCGACGCTTGAAGAGGAAGAGTCTTCAAAGGAAACCTATAATTTCAACCCGGGTAGTGAAGATGAGCCGATGACGGAGACAGAAGAAGCCTTGGCACAGTCGGGAGAATTACAGAACAGTTTGCAGGCAACTCCGTCAAGTACACCAACACCTACCACTACTCCATCGCAAGCGGTCAATCAAAGGGCAGTACCAACAATAGCACCGACCGCGACGCCAACGCCAACTCCGACGTCGAAGGCAACGCCAAAAGCGACCAGGGAAAGCGAACAGGAGAAGAAGATCAAAGCAAAGATTAAGAAAGTTCTGGATTCCGTAGAAATCAAAAATAAAAGCCAAATTCGTGAGAGTCTTACTTTGCCGGATAAAAAGGATGGAGTGAAGATTTCCTGGTCTAGCGATAAGGAGAACGTAATAACGACCAAAGCAATAAAAAACAGTAGTTATTATGATGCGCCCGCAGGTGTTGTGAAACGCCCCGGCAAAGATACAAAAGTAACGCTAACACTGCGAGGAACGTATAAAGGGGTAGAAACCGAGGTTAAGAAAACCGTTGTGGTGTTGGCAAAACCGCAGAAAGAGGCATATACCGCATATCTGGAAACGTACTATAGAGAACAGGTAGGAGAGAAAGCAGAGCAGAACGTGTTCTTTGCAACAAGTAAAGACGGGATGCATTGGGAAGAAAGGAACAGTGGAAAGGCAGTTCTTACTTCTAAAGTAGGTGACAAAGCCGTAAGAGATTCCTTTATCCTGCGAACGCCGGAGGGTGACAAGTTCTATCTGTTAGGTACGGATCAGGACATTTATCAGTATGACGGTAATGTGGACTGGGATAAACTCAGGACAAAAGGAAGTACCAAGATTGTAGTTTGGGAATCAACCGATCTGGTTCATTGGACAAAGGAAAGAGTGGTGGATGTAGCAAAATCCATAAATGCTGGATGTGCATGGGCACCGGAGGCAATATACGACGAGGAAACCCGAGAGTATCTTGTCTACTGGTCAAGTACGATTGCTGCAGATAACTACTCGAGACTGTATACCTGGGTGGCAAGAACCAGAGACTTTTACACGTTTACGGAACCGGAGATTTTCTTTAATGATACAACGGTCGGTGTAACGGATATGAGTGTGGTAAAGGCAAAGGATGGAGAGTACTACAGAACCATCAATCAACAGGATGAAAGATATGTCTTTTTGGAGAAGGCACAAGGTCATCTGAGAACATATGGAAATCAAGTAAAAAAAGTAACGATCGGCAAAAAATCATTTGCGATGGTCGGTGGAAACTTTAAACGCGTAGAAAATGATGAGATAGATTGTATGGAAAACTTCCGTTATTTTAGAGGCGGAAGCCTGTTCCGGTTTGTTGATGGAACCGGCTGGTGTATTTTGCTGGATGAGGATGTAAACGCATCCAGAGGAAATCTGCCATTCTTAACAAATGATCCGGGAGCACCTAACTCGATAAAGATTGCCAAAGAAGGGCAATATTCCATGATTTATGGAAGTCGACAAGGTTGCGTAATACCGGTTACAAATAGTGAATATGAGAGATTACGTTCTGTGTTTAAGTAAGGAGATTAAAAATGAAAGAAAAAACGATACTTGTTTTGGTGATTGTCGTTATGGTGGCTAAAGTTTTTATGACACAGTGTCTTGTACACGCTGAGCCAAGGGAAAATATTCTTTTGGATAGCTACTATGACGGTATTGATGAGAAGAGTTCTTCTACCTGTGGTGTGGAACAGGAAAAAAGTGAAATGTTGTTTGATAATGATCATCAGACAAAGTTTTATTGCTCCGATGCTCCAAATGGAACGCCGGTCAGAATCGCATGGAAGATGAAACAACCGGTTGTTTTGAGGGAATACACAATTACGACCGCTGAGGATGCGGATATGTATGGATACAGAAATCCAAAGGGCTGGCATCTGTTTGGTTCTAACAATGCAACGACCTGGTACCAGTTAGATACGGTTACAGATAGTGGATTAGAAGCAAAGAAAACAACCGATTACACATTTACTACAGATGTGCAGAAGAGTTATCAGTATTTTCTCTTACAGGTAGAGGACAACGGTGGATTTTATGGCATACAGATTGCGGACATTTCCCTGAAAGGGGATGCAACCACGCAGGAAGGAAATGTCATGAGCACGAGTGAATATGACATTTTATTTGCCGGAGACTGGGACGAGATTACAAACGAAGAATATGTAAGTGAGCTGGTGAAACTTTTTTATAACAGTTACCCAAGATTGTATGCCAGA
>JAILQS010000177.1 GCA_024698865.1 Lachnospiraceae bacterium
TCCAGTAGGTTCTTGTCGCCGTTTTTCTTTACTGCCACCACTTTGTAAACAGCTTTAGACTTTATATCCTTTAATCTGCTGTTTACCGCCGGACGGGGTTCTTGCTTCGGCTCCTTTTCCTTCGGTACTTCTTCTTTTGGCATATCCGTAGAAACAGGGGCTTTGGCTTCTTCTGCATCTTTTACCGGTTCTTGTTCTTCCTCCTGTCGGGGTTCTTGGTCTTCCTCCTGCCGGGGTTCTTTTACAACGGTATACGGATATAACGCCGTTTTCCCTTCCTCGTCCAAATCCTGTTTCTGCACCTTGTATCCGTCAGCAACAGCATATCCACATACCGTATTCTCTGTTTCATTGCCTGCAACAAATTCACCGCCGGTGATATCCACAAACCCGTTTAGATGAACTACCGGACTCATGGTGCTGTTTTCTGCTGCCCGTAGACCGATTCGTCCGCCTGTAATATCGAAATGTGCGGAGATGGATGGCTGGTAGATTCCCAGACTTTTGCCCGATTCACCACTTGCCGTTCCCGCCTGCGCGTTTAATACGCCACCACAAATTCTGAAATCACCTAACGCAACAATACCGTAACTGGCATGATTCCAACCGGCAACACCTCCGGATACGCGCACTTCACCTGCTCTCTGAACATAATCCGATTCACACCGAAGACCGCCAACGCAACCGTCGGCCTCCTCTGCACGAGCTTCAAAAACTCCGCCATTCATCTCAAAGTCTCCCGACACCACGCAGCCATAAGATTCTTTTCCGCTGTTACCTGCAGTAGCCAATACAGTTCCGCCGTTCATCTTTAAAGAGCCGTAAAGCAGAATCCCTTCACAGTCTTGTTGCGGATTCGACGTCTTACCTCCGTTTAATCGTGCCTGCAGTGTTCCACCATTTATTGTTACATTTCCACTTCCACCGTCTTTGCCGGTCACCACCGCATGATAACCTACGTTCTGCGAACCTGCTTTTACAATCACCGTACTACTGTTCAAAACCAGTTCTCCCGCCTCTATTCCGGAAGAATACTCATCCGTATATGGCTCTCTGATTTCAAGTTCTCCATTTCCATCGATTGTAAGCGTGCCTGTTCTTACAACAATTCCGGTGTTATCAATGCTGTAAAAGTCTGTCTCATCCTCCATCTGATAATAGTCCCTAAGACTCGAACCAATAAAACAATTCGTTCCCGATATGTTCAAGTCCAGATTACCGTTCTCACACAAAAGGATTGTATCTGTCGAAAACCAGTTATCTTCATTTGCACTAATCCGGCTTCTATCTATGATTATATTCTCTAAGGCAATCTGATACGTAAGCGCTTCTTTACCGGTCACTATGCGATCCGTCGTCTTTTGCATATCTGCTCGCATTGCAAACTTAAGCGGCGTAGCTGTTAACACATAAAACACTCCATCTACATAAGTATAATCAATACCTTCTTTCCCGCCGCTTACCATCATTCCACGGGCATCCGTAACGCGATACCAGGCTTTTCTGTCCTTCACCTCCTGTGAAACCTTCGACCCCGGCTTCACCGGATAACCGTATATCGTCTGCATTCCAACATTTCCTGCTGCAAACAGACCGCTGCTCGCACATAACTCACCTGCCACCGGAGCCGCTGCCGTCAATTTCATTGTCACGTTGCTCACTTCTACTTTGGAGGTAGGATTATTGATTGCGTAGAAATCCGCGTCAATTGTAATACTTCCACCGGTTATCTCAGAAGAATACATTTGAATTCCGCAATGATACGGCTTTAAAATTTCCATACACGTCATGCTCTTCCACGTCTCAATATCCAAACTGCCACTACTCATACGAAAATTATTTGCTTTTATTCCGTAATTGTAAATCGTCTTTCCGGCGTCCAAATAGCTGTCTCCAACGATAATTGTGACATTTCCACCCTTTTGCTCAAAGTCTGCGTTGATGCCAATAGAATATTCCGCCTTTTCACCGGCTATCGTTTCTATCACAAGCGTTGCACTGATTACGCTTACAGAAGTTGCATGAATTCCAAAGCAATAAGCTCCGTTTTTCTCACTGCCCCCCGTCACACGGAGGCTTCCCTCACCCAAAAATGTGTAATTTCCTTTGTAGATTGCACTAAAATAATATGCTTTTGCTCCTTTTGGAACACCTTTGATTTCATTATCTCCGATAAGCATAATTTCACACTTTTGATTATCCGTCTCAGCAGAAATACAGGACGTGTACCACATCGCACCTGCATCCGATGTTTTCGTTCCTTTTATGTTAGCTTTGCTTCGGTCTATTTTTACATTAGAAAGTGTAATCCTTGCTGTGGCATGCGTATCCGTAGTAGCAATACTGATTCTGTCTTCCGTAAATGCAATTCCCTCTGCAAGCGATATCATCATCGGTCGGTTCGACAACACCTTAAGTACGCCGGTACCTGATTCTTCCCTTGCATAGGAATAATCTATTCCTTCCGTCAGCACTCCAACGCCTTTTGTAGACAAGACAAAATCACCGACTGTGTATTCCTGTTCCTTCCAAAGCAGGATTGTAACAACCTCTGTTGTTCCCTCATAAGCTTCCTCACCGGCATAAGAAATCTGCACCTGATAGGCGCCCTCTTTTGCATTTGACCACGAAACCATCGCATAACCATCTACGCTCGTTACGGCATACAATTCTCCTACCTGTATATCCCGGTCCACGTTTGCACCGCTGTTTTCAATGCTTTCACTCTTTCTGACAATCGTAAAGCGGATACTCTTTCTCTCCAGAGTCTCGCCTTTGCTATCTTTTAACGTCGCAGATAGCACAATTTTGTCATTCACATGCGCTTCTATTTCCTTCCGGCTTAAATAAATGCTGGTTTCTGTTTTTCTGTTTGTGTTGCTATCTTCATTTCCAATAGTCTCCGGTGCCCCCAGCGACGGCTGTAGTGCTACCGGAAGTTGATACCCCATCTCATCCTCGTATGCGGTATGCTGCTTAGAAATATCTTCCGTATTTAGCAGAAAATACAGGTCTGCGGCTTTATCCCCGACATCATCCCAGGTAGGATCACAATAATAATAGTTGCCCTCCAAATTTAGAATCACCCAGCCATGCATGCCGCCGTTCGTTCCACGCAGACTTCCATAGCCTTTTACATAACTTGCAGGGATTCCTGCTTTTTGCAACAGATAAACGAACGCTTTTGCATAGCCGTCACACACTGCCTGTCCTTCCACAAACGCACTGTTTGCAGACTGATCCCTATAGTTTTCGTTATAGGATACGTGCGCTGCCAAAGCATGATATAATGCATAAATCACCTGTTGTCTCATCATCTGCTTCGTTAATCCGGCATTTTTGAACACTTCCCCTGCTTTTTCTTCAAAAAGTACGGTCTTCTTTTGCACACTCAGGGAAGAATAACTGTTTTTCAGTGTAATTCTCGCACTACCACTTCCGGCCGTAGTCTTTTCAATCCAAAGCCACCAATACTCCGGATGATCGTTTTGCAAGGCCTCCGGAATCACCATGGACTGCTTCATATCAAATCCATAATCCATTCCATACTCCAACACTACCAGATTGCCGGACTCATAGGCATCCAATTGTGTAAGCGCCATATCATAGGCAGCTACCAGATCATGCCCCCTGTTTAAATTATATAAGGCTTTTCTGGCAATCATGGAATCCAGCCACTCATTTGCCTCCGGCGTATATCTTACAAGGTACGGATATTTTTCCTTCGTTGCCTTTTCTTCATTCGTGGTAAGTTCACAAAGCTTATACCGGCCGTTATTTATCGTACCATTAAAAACGGGGTACCCATACACCAATCCCTTGCCTGCTTCTCCAAAGTAGCCTCCGCATATTTTGGAATCCTTGCAAACAATGTCTTTTTGGGTTCCCCTAGCAATAATATGTCCATTGGTTATGCACAAATCACGTTTTACGTAAAGTCCATAGTCTTTACCTTCTGCTTCTAACGTTCCATCTCCGTCAATTCCAAGATTGACTGCCCACACTCCCGCATCATTTTCCGCTTTTCCTCCGTATAACGTATTGTCTCCCTGCAACGTAACACGCAAGAAGCTCATATTATCGGATGTATTTCCCGGAAAATTTATTGCGTATTTGCATTCCGTACTCTCATTTTGTAGTGTGGAACGATCGATATGAACATCCTTTAAAACGATGTGTCGATATGTTTTGGCGTCACTACCCGCCAACACGTAGATTCCATCCGTTGAGGATGACACGCCGTCCTTCATTCGTATCGTAACCGTCTGTTCCGTATTAATATACATAATCGAAACAACATCTTTTGTATTCTTCTCTTTGATATTTTCAAAATACACATCTTCCTGACTTCCGTCTATCACTTCCGCTACCAAATCAGAATATGCATCTTCATATATACGTACCTTCTCTTTAGCCCTTGCATAAGTTGGTGTGTACAACAGCTCTGCCATAAGCACAACTATCGTTATCAAAGAAATAACTGATCTTGCCTTCATCATAAGCACCTCCTGCTTTGACGCACAATGTTTTCAGTTATTTTCCGACATATCTTTAATGTACACTAATTATATCTGACTATTCATTTTTTATCAATAATTATCTGTCAGTTTTATTTTTTTCCTCTATTTCATTAAAAAAATAAAGGTAACAAAAACAAAGTCCTCTTCGCTTTCATTACCTTTTCTCTTAATCTATACGTTCGTCTCCCCAGAAGAACAATGCTATCGTACCGGGTCCTGTGTGACTTCCGATCGTAGCACCGATTGGATAAATCTCAACCTTTCCATCCAGTTTTGGAAACTTCTCTTCAATACGGGTTGCCAGATCTTTTGCATCCTCATAACAAAGAGAATGGCTGATATAACACTTCCCGGAATAGTCCAACCCATCCTGCACACGGCTTTCCATCACCTCGACCGTTCGCTTGATGGTTTTCTTCTTGGTACGAATTTTCTCCCTTGGTATCAGTTTGCCTTCAAAATCCACATTCAGCAGCGGACAGATCCCCAACGCCTGACCAATCAGACCTGAAGTCTTCGAAATACGACCGCCCCTGATGTAGTAGGTAAGGTCCGTTGAAAAAAACCAATGTTGTACTTTGGATTTGTTCGCTTCTGCCCATGCATACAGGCTTTCCAAATCCATACCTTCATCTCTCTTGTCCGCAAGCGCGTCAAGCAACAGACCATAGCCACTCGAAGCAGCCAATGAATCCACTACATATATTTTTCTGTCCGGATATTCAGACTCTAGCATTCCTTTTGCAATCATAGCAGATTGATACGTGCCGGAAATGCCGGACGACAACGTCACATGAAGAATATCCATTCCTTCCTTTAAATACTGCTCCCAGAACTCTGTATATTCACCTACAGAAATCTGCGATGTATGCGTATTGGCACCCGCATCCATCATGTGAAACAATTCTTCTGACGGAAGACTTTTCCCCATATCATCCAAATATTCTTTGCCATCTACTTCAAAATGAAAAAACGCAACACCAATATTTCGTTCGTCAAATTGTTGTTGCGAAAGATCCGCCGTTGAACATCCTGTCAACATATACGCCATGCTCCCCAGACTCCTTTCAAATACAATTATTACCTTCGAAAAAATTATACCCCAACCGATTTTATTTTGCAATTTACAGAACTGCCGTAAGTGCAAATATAAAATAGGGGGCACTTACACTTTTTATCCGGCAATGCTTACATACCGTACAACAACGCTCTAAAATTGTCTGTAAATTGCAATCAAATCACAAATTTGTGCTATTTAATTTAATAATTTTTCGTAATATAATAATAATTAACGAATGCAATGCTACTAATTGAAATGGAGGACTTCTATATGGGACTTATCAAAACCAATGATAACTGCATTGGATGCAATCGCTGTATTGGTGTATGCCCGGCGGTGGGCGCCAATGTTGCCGTTTCGACGGAAGACGGCGGTAACAAAATTGAAGTACATGCAGACCGTTGTATTGCATGTGGCGCATGTCTGGACGCATGCGAGCATAATGCAAGGGAATATGAAGACGATACAGAACAATTTTTTGCTGATTTGAAAAAAGGAACGAAGATTTCGCTTCTTCTGGCTCCTGCCTTTAAAGCAAATTATCCAAAAGAATATGAAAAAATTCTTGGTCAGTTGAAAACGCTTGGTGTCAATCGTATCATCAGTGTATCTTTTGGCGCTGACATTACTACCTGGGGATACATAAAATACATTACGGAGAACAACTATACCGGCAGCATCTCACAGCCATGTCCTGCCGTTGTGAATTATATCGAAAAATATCTTCCGGATTTACTGCCAATGCTTAACCCTGTGCAAAGCCCGATGATGTGCGGTGCTATTTATGTAAAAAAATATATGAAGGTTTCCGATAAACTTGCTTTTATCAGCCCTTGTATTGCAAAGAAAAATGAGATTGATGATTCTAATAACAACGGTTATATTTCCTACAATGTAACCTTTGCTCATTTGATTGAGTACCTGAAAAATCATCCGGTTTCCGGAGCAACCGCAACCGACGAGGTGGAATATGGTCTTGGCTCTATCTACCCGATGCCTGGCGGATTAAAGGAGAATGTGTACTGGTTACTCGGCGAGGATGCTCTCGTTCGACAGATGGAAGGCGAGAAACATATGTATGAATATCTCCAGCGCAACAAAGATCGCATCAAAAACAAAAAGCTTCCGTATCTGTTCATCGATGCTTTGAATTGTTCGAACGGATGTCTGTATGGAACCGGTACTGAATCCAGAAAATTCTTTGATGAAGACGTTGCCATTGCCATTCAGAAAATTAAGGCAGAGTCCAAAACAGATAAGAAGAAAACCGCATGGAGCCGTCCCGAAACTCCTAAAAAACGCTTAGAAGCATTAAATAAACAGTTTGCACATTTGAATCTGAATGATTTTCTGAGAAAATATACGGATAAAAGCGCTGCCTGTCGTTTTGAACAACCTTCCGCAGCTGAACTGGATACTATTTTTAACGATATGCTCAAGACAAATGACAAGAAACGTCATATCGATTGTGGTGCCTGCGGATACTCCGGTTGTCACGAGATGGCGGAATCTATTCACAACGGATTTAACCAGAAGGAAAACTGCGTTTATTTCAACCGCGATATTGTCAAATCCGAGAAGAAACACAGCGACCGTCTTCTCAAGGATCTGGAGGTAGAGCACGAAAAAGCAGATGCCAAACGCACAAAAATTGCGAATCAGATGACTGAAAGCTTCGCCAAACTTAACAGCACCATTGAGAATATTATCTCAACGACAACGGAAAATGCCGGCGAGTCCAATGAGATCTCTGAGAATATGAAAACACTCAACGAGTTTATAACAAAAATCGAAGAAGCGCTTAACGTAATTGAAGGATATCTTGAGAACCTTGCCAACAATAACGACCAGGTTATTAACATCTCCAGCCAGACCAATCTTCTGGCTCTCAACGCCTCCATAGAGGCTGCGCGTGCAGGAGACGCGGGTAAAGGATTTGCGGTTGTTGCCGACCAGATTAAGATACTTGCCTCAGACTCCAAACTTGCCGCAGATGACAGCAACAAGAACAACGGTGAGATTCACGAGGCGGTTATGTCATTAAAAAAAGAAGCGGATACCTTGTACGAAATCATGCAGAATGTAAACAGTCGTACAGAAAGTCTGGTATCTTCCACACAGGAGACTACGACCTCTGCCAAGCTTGTAAAAGATGTTTCGGATGAAGTACTGGATTCGCTGGAGAAGATTCTGGATTAGAACTGCAAAAATGCAAATACAGCTTGTAGTGTAACTATCATTTCCATGCGGGATACGCTCTCGCCCACTGAGCACATAGCAGTACATAAGGTCGCAAAAAACGCGACCTAAGTACTGATGTGCTCACAGCCCCGCACTGGAAACGACAGTCGCACTACAAGCTGTTTATTTCATTTACTGCAGAATGAACCGTTACGCTTTTCTTTGTTTCTATCTTCTTCTTTTATTCCTTAATGCTTCTTTATATTCTATTTTTAACCGTTCTAAAAGAACCTTGTCTTCTCCGAGTTTTGTTAACTCATCAAATCTATCATTCTTTGCAAGCCATGTAACGATGTTTTTTATGCACTTTTACTTTACCCAACCAAATCTCTTTTATTATAACAAACATAAGCCCCTGCTACAGCGAGGACAAAAACCACGCCTCCAACGACCAGCGCTGTGACAGGTGTCTTGGCTCCCGTAAAAATCTCAGACGCATTCGCATAAGAATATGGACCGATAAACAGATAGTCCTTCAAGTCCGGGACCACTCTGCCAATAATGTCATAAACATAAAAAAGCATTATAATTCCAAGTCCTGCTCCGATGTTTATCTTTGTTGACAACGCTGATATGAAAAAGCAGATTGCTGCAACTTCCATATTCATCAGTAACTGTCTGCACATAAATACTGCAAAGTCGTCCATCGGCATATCTCCACCCAGTATCACAAAACCAATCACGTAAAGCGCCGAGCAAATCACTGTAAATAAAACAAGCATCACTGCAATACAGAATCCCTTGGCTGTAATCACCTTTGTTCTCGTTACCGGCAAAGAAAGAAGAAATTCTCCGGTGTGTCGCTCTTCCTCTTTTGACAGGATACCAATTGCAAGTATTGCGGCGAACATCGCTCCGCCAAGTCCATGCACCGTTCCCACCTCTGTCGAGAAATATCCTTTCAGCGTGGCAATACTGAGCGTACTCATTCCAAAGGCATCAGAAAAAGCACCCATATCAGAAAACGCATCCGCCATTTCCTTCATATCAGCTTGCATACTTTGATAAACAATAATACAGAAAAATCCCATTCCGCCAACTGCAATACTCCAAATGAGTAACTGTTTTAAATTTAGTTGCATCTCTCTTAAGAAAATGGATTTCATGACGTCTCCTCCTCATCTTCGTAAAACTTCAAAAATGCATCCTCATCAATGTTTGCATTTTCAAGTAAGGTCAGACGTCCTTCTCGCATTATCGCTGCATTTTTACAATACCGGTTCACCTCAGACAACACATGTGTCGATAGAATGCACGTTGCACCTTCATTTACATATTCGTTAATTAATTGAAAAAAATTCCGTTGTATCAGAGGATCCAGGCCACTTGTTGGCTCATCAAAAACAAACAACTCCGGCCGGTGCTGCATCGCACAGACGATACTGACTTTCTTTCGATTTCCCAGCGAGAGTTGTTTTATTTTCTTATGTGTATCCAGTTTCAGACGTTCGCACAGTTTTTCCGCTTCCTGTCTGCAGTCGATTCCTCTGACATCTGCTGCGTATCGGATAATTTCTCCCACGCGCATAGAATCGTAAAACCATGCCTCGGACGGCATATATCCAACCTTTGAAAGAATTTTTTCATGGTCTTTTACGCTGTCCATTCCAAGTATTTTAATCTCTCCGGAATGAAAGCGTAAAAAACCAAGCATAGATCGAATCGTTGTTGACTTACCGGCACCATTTGGCCCAAGAAATCCAAATATGTCGCCCTTCTCAACAGTCAGAGAAACGTCAATTACACCTCTGTTCTTTCCATAACTTTTCGTCAAATGATTGATCTCAATTACATTCATAGCTTCTGTTCCCCTTAAACATACTTTATAGTCTAATTAGATTCACTACCGTTTCCTTGCTCTACCTGTTTGATTTCATCCTGCGAAGCCTCTTTCAGTGAGTATGTATCAAAAGCCGGCGTTGATGGCAATTCGATTCGAATCTGACTGATTTTATTGATCGTAATA
>JAILQS010000019.1 GCA_024698865.1 Lachnospiraceae bacterium
TATATAACCCGTCTTAACGGATTATATAAAGTAATTAGCAATTAATCAATTAAGCCGGCAAGCTTTGCCATAGCTTCGATAGATTTCTTTGATACCTTTTTATCATGGAAATCAATTAAGTCATCCTTATCTCCTGTGAAAATATCAACTGGTTCATATTTTGTAAGGATAATTCTATCTTCTTCTACGAATATTTCTAAAGGATCTCTATCTCCAACACCTAAAGTTCTTCTTAACTCTATTGGAAGAGTAATTCTGCCAAGATTATCTAAGTTTCTCACAATACCTGTGCTTTTCATCTTCATCTCTCCTTTTTTGTCTGTGCTGTTCTTTGTATATATAAAATATCATAGATTAAGCCTTGCCACAATCTTAATATTTAACTCCTAATAGCACAATTTTAATAATTAAATCCTGTTAATTTTTGAGAATAATCTGTTTTGCAAGGCATTTTATTATTCTCAACATCGCGAAACCCCCCTATTTTACAGGGTTTGTTGGCATTCCCACCAAATTACTGTATCTCATTTACAGTAATTAATAGTATATATACACCAACTAATAAAGTGTTTTTCACTCCTCCAAATACATTTTCTAAAGTATATTAACATATAATGTAATGAATTTCAATAATCTGTTTTACCCATGCTGAATCGAATCTGGTCTTTCCTCCTCATTTTAGCCCTTCTTACAGGCATTTTATCCGGTAACGGTGACGACTTAACCGGGTGTATTTTAGATTCTACCAAAGAAGCGGTAAACCTTTGCCTTACCATGCTCGGAATTATCGGTCTGTGGACGGGACTTATGGAAATTGCCCATTCCCTTGGTATTCTTTCCAAAATATCCGACCGTTTACAACGCCCGCTTTCCTTTTTGTTTCCGTCGATTCCAAAAGACCACCCCGCTATGGAGCATATCACTGCCAATCTGATTGCAAATGTTCTGGGGTTAGGCTGGGCTGCAACCCCTGCCGGTTTGAAGGCAATGAAGGAGCTTGCCGGGCTTAACCATTACAGTTCCACTGCATCGGACGATATGTGTACTTTTCTTATTCTAAATATTTCATCTCTGCAAATAATACCGATTACCGTAATTACCTATCGCAACCAATACGGAAGCCCCCATCCTGCCGCTATTATTGTCCCCGGGTTGATTGCGACGCTGATTAGCACTCTTTTCGCTATTATCTTTTGTATTCTTGTAAAAGGACGTTCCAAATTATGAATGTGATTACCTATTTATCCAATCTCATACTCCCTATTCTGATTTTCTGGTTACTAAGCAGTGCTTTTTTGGATGGGCTTCCGGCATTTGATCTCTTTCTCAAAGGAACCAAAGACGGCATTCACATTGTTTTTGAGATACTCCCTACCCTAATCGGTCTCCTGTTCGCAATCAATCTGCTGCGCGTATCCGGAATTTTGAACCTTCTTGCAAAGATTCTTTCTCCGGTTACCTCCGTACTTTTCCTGCCTTCCCAGGTGCTACCCCTCATCCTCATTAAGATGTTCTCATCCTCTGCTGCCAACGGTGTTCTGATTGATCTCTACAAAGAATTTGGCCCCGACTCCCACATTGGGTTTATGGCTTCTTTATTTATGTGTTGTTCGGAAACAATTTTTTATACGGTCAGCTTATACACCTCTGTTGCCAAGGTGACAAAGTCCCGCCACACAATTCCGGGCGCAATAATGGCGACGCTCGCAGGTACCATTGCAAGTGTCGCCATTACAAATTTACTTTAGTTATGTTTCATAAGGACTCGCTTTTGAATCCTTTGCGCCGGATTCGGACATACGTTTAAAGACATATTACATATTATAGTACTGTCCCAAAAACGCTCTCGTTCTCTCATTTTCCGAATTGAACAACTCCTCCGGTGTTCCCTGGTCTACAATCACACCTTTGTCCATAAACACAATTCGGTCCGATACATCTTTCGCAAAGAACATTTCATGGGTAACGATTACCATCGTCATCTTCTCTGCTGCCAATTCACGGATTACTTTGAGAACTTCCTGTGTAATCTCAGGGTCGAGCGCTGAAGTCGGTTCATCGAAAAACAAAATCTTTGGTTTCATTGCCAAAGCTCTGGCAATAGCAACACGCTGGCATTGTCCGCCGGAAAGCTGACTTGGATACGCATCCTCCTTGCCTTCCAACCCCATTTTCTTAATCAATGCTTTTGCCTCTTCATAAACCTCTTCTTTATTTCTTTTTAATACTTTAATCGGAGCATCTGTTATATTCTTCATTACGGTAAAATGCGGGAACAGATTGTAGTTCTGAAATGCAAGACCGAAATAACGCTGTAACTGCTTGATTTTATGCTTGCTCACATAGGAATATCCACCGTCTTTTTCAACAATTGCCGGCTCTCCCATATAGCTAAACGTTCCGCCATCCATTCGTTCCAAAAATGTAGCAAGACGAAGTAACGTTGTTTTACCGGAACCGGATGGCCCAATAATTGATACAACTTCTCCTTCACTGACTGTAAGCGAAATGTCTTTTAATACTTCTACCTGATTAAATACCTTGGTGGCATGTTTTATTTCAAAAATATTCATTCTAACCTCCACAAAACCATACCTTACTCGGCAGATTCCCTTTCAAAATAGCCCATCTTGTTCTCGAGTTTGCCCATAATAAAGGCAACAATAAAGTTGAATACAAAATAGAATATTGCTGCAATAACATATGCACCGACACTCTTGGTTGCCGATGTAATTGCTTTTGCAACGGTAAACATCTCTGACACTCCAATTACAAATGCCAGCGACGTATCCTTAATCAGTGTAATTACCTCATTTGTAATAGACGGTAAAATTCTCTTGATTACCTGTGGGAAAATGATTCGAAAGAAGGTCTGTACTTTCGTGTAGCCAAGTACCTGTGCAGCTTCGTAGTTTCCTTTGTCTATGGATTCGATACCACCTCTGTAAATCTCCGCAAAATACGCTGCGTAATTCATTACAAATCCGATTGCGGCCGCTACAAAACGATATCCTGTGCTCGTCGTGAAACCAAACCAGTAATACGGACCAAAGTATATTACAAACAACTGTAACATCAACGGAGTTCCTCGCATGATAGATATGTAAACTTTGGTAATATTACTTATGATCGGGTTTTTGGACATTCTTCCAAAGGAAAATACAAGTCCCAACGGCAAAGAAAAAACAAGCGTGAGTACAAACAACTGGACTGACACACCCATACCTAATAATAATTTGGTTAAGATTAATTGCATTGACATGATTTATTCCACTCTCCTTCTCCATACAAGAGAATACTACATTTTTTCAAACGTCAAGGATACCGTAGCAATGCTACGGTATCCTTTCAGTAATCTAAGATTATTTCTATTATTATTTTAAGATACAAACATCTTTTCCAAACCACTCATTCGAAATCTTTGCAAAGGTTCCGTCCTTCACCAATTCTTTCAAAGCAGCCTGTACAGTATCGCGCATTTCTTCATTTCCTTTGTTAAATCCGATTGCATACTGCTCATCTGCAATAGAACCGTCTAACATTTTGAAGGTGTCTTCTTTTCCTTTGATCTGGTATGCGCCTACACCTTCATCTAAAATTACTGCATCTACAGCACCGCTCTCCAAATCCATAAGTGCAGTATTGTACTCACCTACTTTTACTAATTCCTTGAAAGAAGCAGCTAATTCTGCATTTGCTTCATCCTCTAACGCAGCCTGTGCAGAAGAGTCTGTCTGAACTTCTACTGTTTTGTCTGCTAACTGACTAATACTATCAATTCCGGAATCTGCTTTTACAATGACTACCTGTGCATTGTTCATATATGGTTCAGACCAGGTATATCCATCTTCACGTCCGTTAATCGTAAAACCATTCCAGATACAATCGATATTGCCTGCTTCGAGTTCCATATCCTTAGCATCCCAGTCAATCGGAATTAATTCGATCTCTTTGCCCATCTTATCCGCACAGGCTTTTGCCATCTCAATATCAAATCCGGTGTATTCTCCATCTTCACCGACAAATCCGTATGGCGGGAAGTTCTGGTCAAAGCCGACTTTAAATGTATCTTTCTTCTTTCCACATGCAGCAACCGCCAATAACATAACTGCAGATACTGCTACTAACGCAAGTTTTTTTAATCTCATCTGATATACCTCTCTTTAAACACTTTTTTCTGTTTTCGTGCTATTACATTAGCATAATAAAGTACTTGAAAAGGTTACCATACATCGCTGTTTCTGTCAATATTATAATTGAAAGAAACTAATCTGTTCATCCAATTGTGCCGCCATTTTCTTTAAGTCACCGGCACTTTCACTAATCATTTCAAAGGTTGCATTTAATTCTTCCATAGAAGCATTGGTTTCCTCTGCAGAAGCCGCATTTTCTTCTGAAATCGCAGACAGATCTTCAATAATACCAAGAAGATTTTCTTTGGATTTTTCAAGTGCTGCAATCTTAGATGCAATCTCGTTCGTACTTCCTGCAACACATTCCACATCGCTTTCCATCTTCTTCATGTCTTCCTTTGTTGTATCAAGATGTTCGGATTGTTTGCCCATTTCTTCATTTAATTTCTCAATGGTTTCCACTGTCTGAAGTGATTCTTTTGTAAGCTCATTTACAATCTCCGTAATTTCTACGGTTGCTTCTCTACTCTGTTCCGCAAGTGTACTAATCTCATCCGCTACTACTGCAAATCCTCTTCCTGCTTCTCCGGCACGAGCCGCCTCAATAGACGCATTAAGCGCTAACAGGTTCGTCTGGGATGAAATGTTGGTAATCAACTCTGTAACACTGGAAATATTACTTACTGCTTCATTTGTATTATGAATCTGCTGATTAATTTCATTAATAGAGGTCACAACTTCCTCATTTTGTTCTAACAAGCCGTCCAGTGTCTGCATCGTACTGTCGCAGGCAGTTTTCATTTCCGTTGTGTAGTTCGTCAACGTATCAACATTACCAACAATAACCTCAATATCTTCACCGATGTTTGCTACATTTTCTGCAGAATCCTGCACACTCTCTGCCTGTGCAACAGCACCTTTGGAAATATCATCTACTGCCTCTGCAATTTGCATAGATGCCTGTGATGCAAGTTTTGCAGATCCGGAAAGATCATCTCCGGAAGTTGTTACATTACCGGAAAGCGACAACGTCTCTCCCATAATTGTACGCAACTTCTCAGCAAATCCTCTTAGGTTATCCGCAATCAGACCGATTTCATCCTGTCGTTTCGTCAATTCGTCTGATATCTCAACCGTAAGATCTCCCTTGGAAAGTGTGTTAATATCTTTTGCCACTCTTCTCATGGCCTTACCTTCTATTCTTGACATAAACAATCCAATTACAACCAATGCCAGAATACCGATTACAGAAACCAGCGCCATATTAAGTATCAAATTTCTGATTGCCGTTGTAATAGATGCACTTTCCCTACCGGTGAACATCATACCCACTACGGTTCCGTCTCCGTTTACCAATGGAGAGTAGAAGCCGTAAAATGGTTTTCCCTCTATATTGAGTGTTGTAGAATAGAATTCGTGTCCCTGATTAATTACTTCATTTACAACCACATCGGATGCTGTTGTATCCTCCAGACGGGCTCCTGTCTCTGCACTTAACAATGTAGTTACCCGTCTTGTGTTTCCATAAAAGATTGTATATTCTAATCCGGTTTCTTTCTTTAAATCATCAAGGGTTTCTTCGTATTCATCATGTACCTTTTCTCCGCCTTTAGTCAGTTCGCCGTTTTCATAAGCCCAGTCGCCATCCCACATTTTACTGAACTCGCTGTTTGCCTGGAGTGCTGCCGTTTTAAGAAGTTCTTGGGTCATATCTTTATAGGTACCTCTTAATTTAAGAATTCCTACGAGCGCGATTACCGTTTGCGCCACGCTTGCACACAAAACTGCGATGACTACGATACGCCTGATCAATTGTTTCTTCTTTTCCTGTTTCATTTGCTTTCCTCTTTTCGTGTTTTCTCTTTCTCCCCGCAACTCATTATTATATGAATAATTATTTTAAAGTTCAACGTGACAAAATACCTATTCTACGCATTTGTTTCTCTTTACAGATAAGCAAATGAAATAGTATAATATTTATATACAAAACAAAGTCCGTATGACTATGCGGCGGAAAGGAACAGATATGGAAAAAAATTTTTTTACAGATGATGATTTGGCTGATCTTTTGAACGAGCTGAATGCTTCTGCTCCAGCCGACTCAGATAAACAGAAAGAAGAAGAAACCGATCCTGAAGTTCTTGCTTCAGAGCGTAGATTTAAAGAGATTATCAAGAAACACAGTCAACACTAATTAATTTTAACCATTATAAAATCGCTTAAACCCGAAGGTTTAAGCGATTTTGTTATTTAATATGATAACTTGAATTGGTAATTAAGATAATGTCTTAACAAGTTTTTCTAAAGCTTCTAAAGCTTCATCCGGAAGTTTGTCATATCCGTCTTTATTTGTTGCAAATCCTTTAACTGCATCTACACGGTTCTGCATAGCAGCTTTAAGCTGTGCTTTGTAATCTGCATCATTTAAGTCAGGAGTGAATCCTTCCCAATCCATGATCTCGATATCTTCAAAGTCTCCCCACTGTTTGAAAGAAGCTTTTCCTTCAACGATGGACTCAAGAATTCCGAGTGTATCTTTAGGCTGTACTTTCTTGCCCATGAAATCACCGGTGTTAACGATGTAGCAATCTACGTCTTTTTCTTCTACTAACTTTTTGAATTTAACATAGTCATTAACCAATGGATATGTTCTGAATGGGTTAGCGTAAGGTACGATACGAAGTGCATTTAAGTCTGTTCCTGCAGCAACACGCTCAGCAGTAGAAGTCTTAGTTGCAAGTGTAGCACCCATAACTGCAGCAAGTGCAGCACCTTTTAATTTAACTACAGGTGGAATTGTAGGGTCTTTCATGATCCAAAGGATTGAGTTAACAGGTGCATCAATCTTATCAACACGGTTTGGAGACCATAATTTAGATTTGATAGCACGTCCGTTACCATTACGGATATCTTCTGTTACTAACTGAATCTTTCCATCCTCATCCATAGTTGCGGAACAGTTCTGAGCTGTTAACAGATACTTGTTGTCCGGGCATCCTGTAGGATAATCTGCTGTTTTATCAAAGTATGTTGGCTCTAAAGCGATAGATGCACATGTATCTGTGTTGATGATGAAAGCATCGTCATGAAGTACAGTGATTGCTTTTTCGCCATATTTGTTGTTGTGTTTCGCATGTGTAAGTGTTGATTTACCGGATCCGGATAAACCAAATACAGATGCAACATATTTTCTACCATCTGGTAAGCTGTATTCTTTCTGTCCACCATGGCAAGAAGCATATCCGTTACGGTTAGCAATAGCCCAAGCCATTGTTAATGTACCTTTCTTATGCTCACCAAAGTATCTCATACCAAGAATTGCAGCGCAGTTCTCATTAGTATCGAAGTAGCAAAGTGTCTGTGGATCGCTTAAGCAAGAGAAGTCAAGGTCAGGTCTTGCAACAGGTACCCACTGAGGATCAGAGAAGATATAGATATCTGCTTCTTTTCCGTCTCCTACCGGTTTAGACTCTTTGTACATTTTTACATAATCATCTGACATGTACTGGAAGTTTAACATCCAGTTGTACATGATGTTCTCTTCTCCTTCCGGAATAAGAAGATGAGCTTTTACCATAAATTCAGGATCAAGACCTACGAATACAGTTGCGTGGTACATAGTTTTCCAACGTGCTTCGTAAGTAGCATCCATAACGATCTTGTCAAGCTTAGTATCATCAACACCAGGCTCTCCTTTGATACGACGAGCTGCTGCGTAACGACCTGTTACTGCACCATCGTTGAAAAGTAAAACTTTTGCATCTGAATCGAGACCGAACTCTTCTCCTCTGTATACAGGCATATCAGTTACAATAGTTCCCGGTGAATTTTTTGCTAAGTTGTAAGCTTCCTTTAAAGTGTTTACTTTTACTACGTTGTTTCCGTAGAAAGCAGCTTCAATAATGGAACGTGTTTTAGAAAAACCAACTTTTCCTTTGCCGATTTCGTCTAATTTGTAATTAGCTTTTGTTGACATAATGAATCCTCCTATAATAATTTATTTGACCTGATAATATCAGGGACATTTCATTGTCAGAATCGTATATCTGCCCTCGCAAATATAAATCCTACTCCACGATAAGTATACTTTTTTTCCCACCGAATGTCAACGAACATCTGTAAAATCTGTCCCTTATTGCAAATGTTTTTCCAATATGGAAAACTGGCAAGGTCCCATATCGAGTACATACTTGTGGAATGCCAGATCCGAGTATTCCTTGCCCCATTTTTCTTTTGCCTGCTCCTTAAGTTCCTTGAACTCCAGATAACCCACCGTGTATTTCATATAACTTGCCGGTTCCTCAATCATTGTGTGGTACACCTTTTCCACATCCTCTTTCCGCGTCACGCCATACTTTTTCAAGAAGGAGGCGGTCTCCTCGAAATCCCAGCCGTAATAGTTTATCCCCAGATCTGCCTTTGCATACATACAAAGTGCTGCTGCCGCATTGTCCGCTAAAAGCTCTGCCAAAGAATCCTCGAATCCTGTCCATTCATAACTTAAGTTTTCCACGTAACTTGCCCAGCCTTCCGTGTATCCCGGAAAATTCAGCAGTTTACGAATCGGTTCAAAATTATTCCTGCTAAAATATACATTCTGATACAGATGTCCGGGGTATCCTTCGTGCGCAAGCACCGGAAACAGTCCCTTTTCCTCGTAATCTTTGTACTGATTTATGTAAATATCGTTGTCCTCCGGCGCATCGAACGGTGGTGACAGATAAAACGCCGGGCTTAGATTTTTCTCCAGGGATTTATCTACGTATTTGATTTCATAATTCACCTGCTCCTCTTTTGGAAAATCTTTTTCGATCACCTTTTGCAGTTTTTCCAACATCTCCTCCGGCGTCTGTTCCTTGTATTCGGGCGCCGCTGCCTCTTCTAACAGTTTTGGATTAGATGCAATTAACTTTGCCATTCGGGTGGTCGTAACCGAAAGCTCCTTGTCAATCATTTTGTCCAGTTCTTCACAATCTTTGTCGGAGCCTGTCTGTTGGCGCACCAGGTACGCATAATAATTTTTCCCTCCGGCAACGTTGCACAAACCCTTTTCATTTTTACCGGTTCCTTTTAATGCTTCGAGCCCCTCAATCAGCTTTTTGTATGCCGGCATCACTGTATTTTCCACGGTCTTACGATTGCGTCTTTCAAATTCCTCTTTTTCTTCCGGCGAAATGCCCTCTATCTCCTTCATTCTCTCATCAAACGTTTTAATCAGATAGTTGTTTTCTTCCTCCGCTACAAATTGCTTGCATTGCTCGATGATGGACTCTGCCGACGTATCACTCATAAACAATCCCGCTTGGGATTTTTCTTTTTCAAATGCAACAATGTCCCCAAAATACCGCTCCAGATCCGTCAATAGCGCAAGATATTCTTCTACATCTTCAGCGTTCTTCATCCGGTACTCTGCCAACAAAACCGGAAGCTGTGCCTGAATTCCGGTCGTCGCTCCCAGTGTTTCCGTATATAAATAATTGCCGCTATACGATATTTCATCCGTAAGGTACTTCTCCAGAATCTCATACGTGAGTTTTTCATCTTTTGTAAGTTCCTTCTGCGAAAATTTTTTTAAAGCATCCAGATAATTTTCCTTAATCATTCGGCTTTTTTTCATTTCTTCCAGGGAAAATGGTCCAAACGTGGCTTTTTCCATTTCTACGCCATAATCCTTTGGCTGATTCAACATGTAGTTAAGTGTTACACTGTCGGTTTTCACCTCTTCCCGGAATATCGAGAGCAACAACTCCTCAAACGCTTGCTGCTCTTTTGTGAGTGGTGCATGGTCTTTTCCGGTATCCGTTTCCTCCACGGGATTCTCGTAGACCCCACGCGCTCCAAAAAACTGTCCAAGGTGGTATCCGATTTGATTTTGCACCTGTGGAAAAAGCGCCACCCCGGCAAGTCCCATAAGACAAAGGGCACCAATCAGCACCCTTTTTAAACTGTTTTTCTTCAATTTACTCTCCTTAAAAGGCAATGGTTCCTCATAGTCTCTAATTCATTCTATTTTGAAACGATTCGTTTTATACATAGAACCTGTAACGCATGGCAACCATTATTCCTCATTTAATAACATCTGATAAATATCCCTCTTGGATACTCCTCTGTCCTTTGCCACTTCCTTCATGGCTTCCTTTTTACTCATTCCTTTGGACAAATACAACTCCATGTGTTCCTCTAAAGGCATATCCTCCCACTGCTTTTGCTCTTCCTGCTTCAGTTCTTCCTGAGAACGACCTTCCAGAACCAGCACACATTCTCCCCTTGGTTCTTCTTTTTCATAGAATTCCAAAAGTTTGAGAAGTGTACTTGGTATAACCGTTTCGTGGGTCTTCGTTAATTCGCGCAATAACGTCGTCTTTCTATCACCTAACGCATCTGCTAATTCCCGCAGTGTTCTTACCAGACGGTGCGGTGCTTCATATATGATGATAGTTCGCGTTTCCTTTTTCAGTTCTTTTAAAATTGCTTCTTTTTCCTTTTTATCTGACGGTAAAAAAGCTTCAAAAGCAAATCTTCTCGTCGGCAGTCCAGACATTGTAAGTGCCGTAATACACGCGGCCGGTCCCGGAAGAGAAGTGACCTCTATCCCTGCCTCCATCGCTTTTGCAACCAGCACTTCACCCGGATCGGAAATTCCCGGAGTTCCGGCATCGGTGATTAGCGCAATATCCGTTCCTTCCCGCAGTTTGTCAATCAGATAATCTGCTTTATCATATTTGTTATACTCATGATAACTCGTCATTGGCGTCGTAATCTCAAAATGATTCAAAAGATGCTTACTGTGTCTGGTATCTTCTGCCGCAATCAAGTCAACTTCCTTCAACGTACGCAACACCCGAAACGTAATATCTTCCAGGTTACCAATCGGCGTTGCACACAGGTACAGTTTTCCCGCCATCCATTCCGTCCTCCTAAAACATCAATCATTGTAAATGTGCAAGATTTCATCTGTGTACACATTCGGTTCTTTATACACAATCAACGGTGCTTCCACTTTTATTCTGGAATTACCGCCCTTCACTCCTTCAATCAATACGATATTCGGCTCTTTGTCCACATAAGGATACACCAGTCGCATTCTTTTTGGTTCCAGACGATATTTCTGCATCACCTGAAAAATCTCTGCCAGCCGGAACGGACGGTGCACCATATAAAAACGACCGCTCTCCTTTAACAGCGCCGATGCCTGTGAAACCAATTCCTCCAGACTAAGCAATATCTCATGTCTTGCGATTGCAATCGGCAAGGTAGGATTCTTAAGTCCGTGATTGTCATTCATATACGGTGGATTTGCCGTAACAACAGGAAAGGAAGCTTTTCCAAATATCTTTGTTGCTTCCTTTACATCACCGGTAACGATATCTATTTTATCCTGCAAACCATTGAACAAAACGCTTCTTCTTGCCATATCCGCACATTCTTCCTGTATCTCAAGCCCATACAGTTTCTTTGCTTTTGTCTTTGCTTCCATCAGAATCGGAATAATTCCATTTCCGGTACAAAGATCGAGCACCTGTTCACCGGGCTTTACTTTTGCATAATCAGATAGCAAAACCGCGTCCATTCCAAAACAAAACTTACCGGGGCTTTGAATGATTCTATAGTCATTCCGCTCAACATCATCCAGACGTTCCCCTTCTTTTAAAATTATATCAGTCTTCAAAGTTCGAATTTCCCTCGGATTTCTCTAATCTTTCCAGTTCTCTGACTTCCTTAAGTTCCTCTTCAGACATCTTGTTCTTCTTACGTTTTGGTTTGAAACGTAAATCTTCCACTTTATATTCACGAATTTCTTTTTCGTCATTATCTAAAGTTACTACAACTTTCACCAGCTGTTTGAGTACACTTACACTGGTCACCTCACCCTTTAAGTGCTCCGGAGTTGTAACGGTATCTCCCAGGTTTGGAAGCTTACTGTTAAGTTCTTCATAGGCTTCCTCTTCATTTTTCAGACAACACATAAGTCTTCCGCATACCCCCGAAATCTTCGTTGGATTCAGGGAAAGATTCTGTTCCTTCGCCATCTTAATGGAAACCGGAACAAATTCTGATAAATGTGTATGACAGCAAAGTGGTCGTCCACAGATTCCGATTCCGCCAAGAATCTTTGTTTCATCTCGCACACCAATCTGGCGAAGTTCAATACGGGTGCGGAATACACTTGCAAGGTCTTTTACCAGTTCTCTAAAGTCTACTCTGCCATCCGCGGTAAAGTAGAACAGTACTTTGTTGTTGTCAAAGGTATACTCTACATCGATCAGTTTCATCTCCAGACCGTGTTTTGCAATTTTCTCAAGACAAATACCAAAAGCCTCTTTTTCTTTTTCTTTATTTTTCTTTTCCGTAGCAAAATCCGATTCGGTTGCAAGTCGGATTACCTGTTTCAACGGCTGTATGATTTTATCATCCTCAACCTCTCTTGGTGCCAGAACAACGCGTCCAAACTCAATTCCTCTGGCCGTCTCTACGATTACGTGATCCCCTCTTTTTATTTCAAGATTTCCCGGTGCAAAAAAATAAATTTTGCCGGCAATACGAAATCTTACTCCAATTACTTTCGTCATTTTTTACCTCACTTCTATTTTTCCCGTATCGTAAGAAGCAAAAGCTCTAACGTTACGTCTATATTTACATTCGCCTTCAGACGATATCTGGCTTTATCCACTGCCTTAATTACATTTTCTATTTTTTCGTAACTAAAGACACTTGCCTGTTTGCGGATTTTGGACAGGTCTTCTTTGAAAATGACCTGATTCGCATCCTGACCTGCTTTAAACATCAAAACATCCCGGAACCAAAGTTGTATCAAATCCAGACTGTCATTAATGTCCAGCTTGTCCGCAGTGAGATTCTTAAATTGCTCCTGCACCTCTGCCAGATCCAACACATCCATTTCCGTCAACAACTTAAGCACCTGTTGCTTAAGTTCCTGAAATTCTTCGGATTGACTGTAACGAACCGCCTTTCCGATATTTCCAAAACAAAAGCCCGCACTTGTCTTCGCGCTTTCCGGTGTCACATTACAGTGTTCCACCAGATATTTTTCAATTAATTCCTGTTTCACCGGTTTGATATTCAGCAAAATACATCTGGACAGAATCGTTGCTAACAACGTCTCTGTCGTCTCCGCCAATAACAAAATAACGGCATATTCCGGTGGCTCCTCAATCGTTTTAAGGAGTGCATTCTGCGCCTCCGGTGTCATTCGGTCCGCATCCGGAACAATATAAATCTTGTGTGAACTGCTGTAAGGTTTAATCCCGATATCGCTGTTAATCTGTTCACGGATGTCGTTAATTCCTATGCTAAATTTTTCGTGTGTAACCCATATAATATCCGGCTGATTCCCGGAATCTGCCTGCATACAGGATTTACACACACCGCATGCATCATTATCCACAGGGTTTTCACACTGCAGCGCCTTTGCAAATGCGGTTGCAATGGTCTTCTTACCTGCGCCCTGTTCCCCACTTATGATATATGCATGAGACACTTTCTTTTGTGCAATTGCATTTTGCAAATGACTCAAAATCTGTTCCTGTCCAATAATACTTTTAAAAGTAGTCATGGTACCCCGCCTTCCTGCTTAAGTAATAATGTCGAGTAGTATACCTTGTATTTCATTAATCTTGGCAAGAATAGACAAATGATCCTTCTCATCCTTCAACAATTCTTCTGCCAACTCATCCAAATTCTTATCTACAAGCTTCACCATTCCGTATACTCTATGTCTTCCCCGCTTATCCAGAAAATTTTCTCTGCTGAATTTGTGAGAACGACTAACAATTTCATTCATGAAATCCTTAATTAACTGTCGATAATGCCGCATATCACGAATGTCCATATGCTTGGCAAGCTTCTTGCCCTCCTGGACAATATCCTGCATCATAAGAGACAATCTTTCCTGCAAGCCTTCTTCTTCGATACGACTGATTAAAGTAAATTTAAATGCTCCATCCGTTTCCTGAGGCGCTTCCGTTGCCTTTACCTGTGCAACCTGCTGTGTTTGGTTAACTTTAATATCCATACCTTCACCTTCCTTCGAATGTGCTTAGTTCTTATCAGTATAACACAAATTTTTATCTCTGTATATCTGCAATGATTTGGGATATACATTTCTCAAGCTCTGTATTCTCATACCTTTTCGTAATTCCCAGACGATTTAGTTCCTCCTCGCGAAAATCCTCCTGATCCGCCAGAAACCTACGACACATCTCCGCATATTTCGGTGTTTGCTGTCGTTTTTCTCTCTCTAATGCTCTTGTAAGACGAATTCCGTCCTCCACCTGAACATAAACCGGCACAACCCGTTCCGGTCCAAAATAATTTACAAGTGCTTCGTAGCCCTCCAGGGTGGAAATCATAATATAGTTTTCTTCCCCATCCTGAATCTGTCCATCATCCACCATAAAATAATGCCAGTCACCGTGAACCGTATGATACGTACGGCATTCTATAATCTTTCCATCTGCCCGGAATTTCTCCAATTCCTTTTTTGTAACAAAAAAATATTCTTTCCCGTCTGTTTCTCCGTTTCGAATCGGTCTCGTTGTATACGTAACCAGTGTTTTCAAATGAAGCGAACGGTCTTCCACCATTCTTTTATATATGGTATCCTTGCCCGTTGCACTTTTCCCCATCACTAAGAAAATTTTTGACATCGTGTCTCTCCTCTAACATACCACCTGTATTTTTCCGTCGTATTTCAGACCTTTTGCCTCGATTCCCGCCTGTGTTGCTCCCTGAATCGTCAAAAGCATGGTTTTATCAATTATCTCCCCCGGAACAATCACCGGTATGCCCGGCGGATAGAAAAACACAGTTTCTTTGCTGATTCTGCCTTCACTCTCTTCCAGGTTAATAAATTCTCCCTCGTTTTGTTCCGCCTCGTAAGGTGTCATTTGCAAAATTGCCGGCGTGATTGGAAGTTTACTCTTATTCTCTGCCCATCCAGCCTCACAAATTGTCGCCGGTTTCTCTTCAAACGTTTCTTTCTCCGTACCTGATGAATCACTCATTTTTGCACAACAAATCATTTTTCTTTGCGACACAAGATGCTCTTCGATTTCAAACAGCGCTTCCTTCAATCGCCGGAAGCCTTCTTCCCGGTCACATACGCTTGTCATCGCAATCACATAGTCTGACGATGCCATCTCCGGCTGCAAACCGTACTCATGTAAAAGTATATCATAAAGACTTGTCCCATTCCTAGATGCATCCCTTGAAAAAATCACAATTTTGGATGGGTCCCTTCCTTTGGTTGAAAGCACCTGCACTTCCTTTAATGCCTTCGTCTCTTCATAAAACCTCTGTAAGCGCTTTGCATACTCTGCAAACGCCTCATCTCCCTGCTCCTCCACAAACTCCATTGCTTTGTCGATTCCCGACATCAGTACATACGACGGACTGGAGGTCTGATAGATTGCAAGATATCTTTCCAGCTCTGCAACCAGCTTTTCATCGGAAATCTCCGGCTTTGTCCCCTTCTGTTTTATCCAATGAAAAAGCGCCGTCTGCGTAAAAGCAGGCAACGTCTTATGTATACTTTGTACAACCATATCTGCGCTCTTTCTAACCGCACTTTCCGGGAAATACGGATGAAATCCCAGATGCGCACCATGCGCTTCATCCACCAGAAGGCGCTTTCCGTAACGGTGTACGATCTCAGCAATTCCTTCTATGTCCGAAACAACGCCCTCGTAAGTCGGCGATGTAATCACCACAAGTGAAATACCCGGATGCTCCTTTAACATTTCCTCCACGTCTTCCTTGCAAATCTCTCCGTTAACTCCACGTACTCCACCAAAATTAACGTCTCTTGGATACACATAATATGGCTTTAATTCATTGATATAAATTGCATTGTACACGGACTTGTGACAATTTCTCGCAACGAGAATCTCCCCGCCATGCTTTGTTGCTGCTGCAATTCCGGCAAGCAGACCACAGCTTGTACCGTTCACCAGATAATACGCTTTCGTCGACTTGTAAATGCGCGAAGCCCGCTCCATTCCCTGTCGGATAATTTCCCTTGGCTCGTGCAGGTTGTCAAACCCATCAATCTCCGTAATATCTATGGCATATGGCGAAACCATGGACATCCTGTCTTCGTTTCTTTTATGACCCGGCATATGAAACGGATAAATATTTTCCTGACTGTAGTTTACTAATTTATCGTAAATATAATTCATATAAATCCTCTGTTTTTGATGTGTTATATTTGATTTCCTCTACTCTTATTTTATCACGCGCATGACATAAAAAAAAGTCGCTCTCTGCATTTGCAAATTTCTCTGTTTTCTCTTACACTAAGAAAAAGCTTTTTTATTCAGGAGGTTCAAATGGAATTATTACTCGGAAGCCACGTTGGAATGAGTGGCAAAGACATGTTTTTAAATTCGGTGAAAGAAGCCGTTTCCTATAATGCCAATACATTTATGGTTTACACAGGTGCACCGCAGAACACGCGAAGAAAAGACGTAGCGGAGCTGAATATTCCTGCTGCCCATGCTGCAATGAAAGATGCCGGTATCAGCGAGTTTATTGTTCATGCTCCTTATATCATTAATCTTGCCAACACGGTTAAACCAGAGACTTTCCAGTTGGCGGTAGAATTTCTTGCAGTAGAGATAGAGCGTACTGCTGCCATGGGTAGCACCAAACTTGTACTCCACCCGGGTTCCCACGTAAATGCCGGCACCGATGTCGGTATTAAGCAGATTATCAAAGGGCTCAATGAGGTGCTCTCTGCGGATACCCCGATTCATATCTGCCTGGAAACCATGGCAGGCAAAGGTAGCGAAGTAGGTAGAACGTTTGAAGAACTGGCTGCCATTTATGACGGTGTTACTCACAATGATAAACTCCGTGTCTGCTTTGACACCTGTCATGTAAATGATGCCGGATATGATCTGATTAACGATTATGAGAATATTATGCAGCAATTTGACAAAGTTCTCGGACTTGACCAGATT
>JAILQS010000110.1 GCA_024698865.1 Lachnospiraceae bacterium
ACGATACCTCCTTCCACCCCCTCTTTTGTTTTTGTAGTCTTCCTACTGCAGTTGCCACCATCACAGCGGTCTGTCATCCCACTGATCTCGGTGGCGTATTTCTCGGCCAGTTCTGCAACTGTTCCTTTTACAACGGTCTTAGGATCGCTAAGCAACTGCTCATAAATACCTTTTTCAATTGCAAAATAACGTGCCCAGAAAACCTGTCCTTCTCTAGATCTTGGATTTAAAGAATACGCATAATCTCTCCATTCCTTTAACAAACTCATATCATTTCTCCTTCGATTTATCTTCTTTGTTTTATTCGTTTTACACAATTTCAAAGTATATCACAAATCACTCCATAAGTAAATATGGGATGCTAAAACGTACCCAGTGGACTGCATTATTTCATTTTCATGAATACGATTCACGTATTTGGGCATACTAGAATTGTCAGCAATTAAACGTTTCTATACAGAAACAACTGACATGATATCTTTATACTGCATCCTGGTGATGCAACTCCCCCCAAGTATAAAGACATTGCAAAAGAAGCGATAAATACTTATCCTCCCCTAAAAAAAGAGAATTGACTTTGGTAACCCACTGTCAATTCTCTTTTCTTTACCATCATTATTTTTTAAAAACATTTGCCAGCCAGAAAATCAGATAAATCACTACCGGCAACAAGATAATCAAGGCAAAAAAGCCCCAGTAAATCTGTGCAATTGCTTTAAAACCGGTAAAAAACGATAATACCAGCGTGGCAACAATCGCCACTGCAATTAAAATTACAACAAACAAAGCCATGAATCTTTTGGCTTTGGTATGATTTTTCTCTTCCATATAATCCTCCATTCCGAAACACTTTGTACAAGGTTGCCTCGCAATTCTTTAGTAATAGTAGTGTAGCATATTTGCAAGAACACAACAAATATGTAGCTGGGCGAGACTTTGGCTTTAACCGGTATTATACCGTATCGTAAGTCCTTATCATTCTTCCGGATCCTCATGGATTCGTTCAAAATACTCGCGAATATTTTTCTCGTATCCGTTTTCGGATGGGCGATAGAAAACCGCATCCTTATGTTCATCCGGCAAATACTGCTGTTTTACATAGTGATTTTTGTAATTGTGCGCATATTTATACCCTATGCCGTGGCCCAATTCCTTGGCTCCACCATAGTGAGCATCCATCAGGTAGGCAGGTATCGTTCCGGTCTTTTCTTCCCTGACAACCCGCATAGCCTCTTCTATGGCACAAACTGCTGAGTTACTTTTTGGTGCACTTGCCACATAAGACACTGCCTGTGCAAGTATAATCTGTGCTTCCGGCATTCCAATCCGCTCTACTGCCTGGGCGGCTGCAACAGCAACAACCAACGCTTGCGGATCTGCATTGGAAACATCTTCAGCAGCGCAAATCATAATACGTCGTGCAATAAATTTAATGTCCTCACCGGCGTAAAGCATGCGTGCCAGATAGTAAATTGCCGCATCCGGGTCTGAACCGCGCATACTTTTAATAAATGCAGAAATGGTATCGTAATGATTGTCACCATCTTTATCATAATTTAAAACGCGTCGCTGGATACATTCACCGGCTACTTCCAATGTAATATGAATCAAGCCGTCATCACTTTTTTCTGTCGTCAAAACTCCAAGCTCCAACGCATTGAGTGCAAGTCGCGCATCTCCATTGGAAATGTCTGCGAGAAAATCAAGTGCGTCCTCCTCAAGGACTGCATTGTACACTCCCATGCCACGTTCCTTATCCGAGATAGCTCGTTTTAAGAGCGTCCTGATATGCTCCGCAGATAAGGATTCCAGCTGAAATATTACCGAACGCGAAATCAAAGCCCGATTCACCTCAAAGTACGGATTCTCGGTAGTTGCCCCAATCAAAATAATGGTGCCGTCTTCCACAAATGGCAATAAATAATCCTGCTGCCCCTTATTGAAACGATGAATCTCGTCTATGAAAAGAATCGTTTTTTTGCCGTACATGCCCTGATTGTTTTTTGCCTGCTCTACCACCGATTCCATATCCTTTTTACCGGCAGAAGTCGCATTGATCTGGCAAAACTCAGCTTTTGTCGTATTGGCAATTACTTTGGCAAGGGTTGTTTTCCCGGTTCCCGGAGGTCCGTAGAAAATAATCGAACTTAGCTTGTCCGCCTTAATGGCACGATATAACAACTTGTCTTTACCAACAATATGCTCCTGTCCCACCACTTCATCCAATGTACGCGGACGCATTCTGCTGGCAAGCGGAGACTCTTTTTTTAAATTGGTCTCTCTCATATAATCAAATAAATCCATAAAAACATTCCTTTCACGTTCCATGTAACGGGACGATTCCCCGAAATAATGTATCTCTGATAAAAAAACTGACAGGTATAAAATCCCTGGCAGTAATAAAACCCCTGACATTAATTAAATCCCTGACTGTAATAAAATTTCCGGTTGTAAAATAAACTAAATAGGAGTATACTCCTTTTTGAAAAATAAAGGAGGAAATCAAATGTCACTTCCAAAAGATCCCGTAATACTTTTGAGTTACGTAAATACACAGCTTAGAGACAATTACAATAGTCTGGATGATTTCTGTCATGCGCAAAACGCTGACGAGGAAAGTCTTCGCAATAAATTAAAAACCATCGATTATACTTATGATGCATCCCAAAACCAGTTCATTTAGAACTGGTTTTTTTCTATATCTCATTTCTATGCCTCAAAACGTTCGAAAATAACCGTTCCTTCCTCACACGTACCATAAGTGACTTTTTCTGTTATAGAACAAACCGCCTGACCTTTCGTGGCTTCTGTTACTTTCTTTTCAAATGAACCAAAATCCTCATCCGGTACCAGTGTTATAATTCTAACCAAATCGCTGAACTCTGTATCCCGAATCTCGACTCCCATGCTTGCTGCAATATAAGATATTTTGCCATGACCGGTATAGTCTGTTTCTATTTCATAAATGACGCCGGACTTCTTGGCAAGTACCACGCTTTGATCAATTCCTTCTGCCGTCGCCTTGGAATAAGCCCGTACAAGCCCTCCCGTTCCAAGAAGTGTTCCGCCAAAGTATCTTGTTACGACCACTAAAAGATTGCAGATGTCGCGTTCCTTCAAAATAGAAAGCATTGGTTTGCCCGCCGTACCGGAAGGCTCTCCGTCATCGCTGCATCTTTCCACCGGATTTTTCTCTCCGATTACATACGCAAAACAATTGTGTCTTGCATCCCAGTATTTCTTTTTCGTCTGTTCCAGAAGCTTAAGTGCTTCTTCTTCCGATCGAACCGGAAAAACAGTTGCGATAAACCTTGATTTCTTCTCAACAATTTCAGCACTTCCACCTTTATATAAAATATTCATAGCTACCTCAAATCGTTTCCTAATCTTCCTTTTTAACAGTAAAAATTATAGGATATTTACGTAAAAAATGCAATCCATACACTATTTGCTTTGCTTTCAATCTCTAATTTGTTATAATATTTGGTAGCGTATATTGCAATTTAAGTAGATTGGAGAGTTTTATATGAATTTTAGTGCAAAAGGCACTGCCAAAATACAACACAATTTGAGGTCAGAAAAAAGAAAACTGATTTCCAAAACAATGGTTACTGCACTTCGTATTTTTCTTATTATTGTCATTACGGTAACCATACTCGGAACGGTTGCCGGTGTCGGTGTTTTGAAGGGACTTATTGACAATGCGCCCAGCATTGATTCCATCGACGTCGCGCCAAGCGGATTTTCGACAACCTTGTACTATTCCAACGGTGAAGAAATCAAGAAGTTGGTCGGTTCCGATGCAAACCGAATTTACGTAACACTGGATAAGATTCCGGAATGTGTACAAAACGCCTTTATCGCTATTGAAGATGAGCGTTTCCGTTCGCACAACGGTATCGACACGCAAGGTATTTTCCGTGCATTCTTCCAGGGCATCACAAAAGGTGAGTTTGACCAGGGAGCATCCACACTTACCCAGCAGCTTATCAAAAACCAGGTATTTGAGGGTGGAAATGAAGTTGCCTTCGGCTCCAAACTCAAACGTAAAGTACAGGAGCAGTATCTGGCAGTCCAATTGGAAAAGAAATTAACCAAGGATCAGATTTTAGAGTACTATCTCAACACAATTAACCTTGGCCAGAATACCTTAGGAATCCAGGTGGCTTCCAAGAGATATTTTAATAAAGATGTCAGTGAAATCACCATTTCCGAAGCCGCAGTAATTGCCGGCATCACACAGAACCCTGCGGGACTTAATCCAATCACCCATCCGGAGGAAAATGCGGCCAAACGTCTCGTTATTCTGGCGTATATGCGTGACCAGGGTTACATTACAGACGAGGAGTACACAGAAGCTGTAAATGATGACGTATACTCAAGAATTCAGATTGTAAATGATGAAAACTATACAGATACAGAAGTTGCAGCAAACAGTTATTTTGTAGATGAACTGATTGACCAGGTAACCAAAGACCTGCAGGAGAAGCTCGGGTATACAGAGTCACAGGCAGTCAGCATGGTATATCGTGGGGGGCTTCAGATTGAGACTACACAAAGCAAAAAACTGCAAAAAGTGTGTGACAAGGTATTTGCTGATAAGAGCCTGTATCCGGAAGATTCCGAGTATCAGCTCTCCTACCGTCTCTCAACGATTGACAAAGACGGTATCGAACATAATTACTCAGAAGTTACCATGAAATACTATTTTGCAAATCATGGTATAGAGGATTTCGACGTAAACTTCAAAAATAAAAAGGATGCTAAGCCTTACATCGAACAGTACAAAAAAGCAGTCGTTGGAAAAGATGATGAAATCACCGGCGAAGTAATTGACTATATTATTCAGCCACAGATTTCCTTTGTTTTGATGGATCAAAAGAGCGGAAAAGTACTTGCAATGGTCGGCGGACGCGGCAAGAAAAAAGCAAGTCGAACCTTAAACCGTGCTTCTGACACAACACGTCAGCCGGGTTCAACCTTCAAAATTGTTTCCACTTATCTTCCTGCCTTTGACACAAAGGGAATGACCCTGGCAACCGTAGAGCAGGATGAGGAGTTCTACTATCCGGACACCAACCGAAAGGTTAAAAACTGGAGTGGCGAAGCTTACAATGGTGCTACAACTCTTCGAAAAGCGATTTATGACTCTATGAACGTCATTGCCGTTAAGACAATGGTTGAAGTAACTCCACAGGTTTCCTACAATTATTTGATGAACTTAGGTTTCTCGACTGTTTATGATAAATTCGTGGACAACGCCGGAAATGTTTATACAGATATTCAGTATCCTACCGCTTTGGGTGGACTGACCAAAGGTGTATCAAACTACGAACTTACTGCTGCTTTTGCTGCAATCGCCAATCAGGGCGTATACAATAAACCGGTTATGTACACCAAGATCCTGGACCACGATGGAAATGTACTGATTGATAACGAACCTGAGAAAAAACAGGTGATGAAGAAATCCACCGCTTTCCTGTTAACAAGCGCAATGGAGGATGTTGTTACCATCGGTACCGGAACAAAAGCAAGATTTACCGAAATCGATATGGCAGAGGCCGGCAAAACCGGTACTACTTCCAACAATGTTGACCTTTGGTTTGTTGGATATACTCCGTATTATACCGCCGGAATCTGGAGCGGTTACGACAACAACAAATCCCAGACAGACACCAGTTACCACAAAATTCTCTGGAAAAAGGTTATGGAAGAAATCCATAAGGCCGCCAATAAAAAGCCAAAAGATTTCAAAGTGCCAAGCTCGGTAAAACAGGTTCGAATCTGTACCAAGACCGGAAAGCTTGCAGTCAGCGGCTTATGTGACCACACTTCCTATGCAGAGTATTTTGATAAGAATACTATTTTGAAGGAAAAATGTGACCGACATGTGAAACTCAAGGTTTGTAAAGAAACAGGTGAAATCGCCGGCAAGTATTGTTTAGAAACTGAGGAAAGAGTCTTCTTCCGTAACACAGACGGAACCTATACAGACGAAAAAGGCAAGACGATTACCAAAGATAAATGTAAGAAACATAAAACGAAGCCAACACCTTCACCAACAAAGACGCCAAGAAAAACGACGTCACCAACAAAGCATCCAACTAATCCGGGGGCACCGGCCACACCAACACCGACGCCAACACCGGCACCGGCAATACCGACGCCAGACCCGGATCCACAAAACAATACGCAACCGTAAAATCACATTTGCAGGGTTTTCAATTTCATATGTGTGCTATGTTATAACTATATGACAGCTTGTATTATAACGATTATTTCCATGCGGGATGTGCTCACAGCTTTGCAGGAAACAATCGTCACACTACAAGCTGTCTTTTTATTTATTTCTCCTTAGGTTTTGTGATTATGGATGCCACATACCCCAATATCAGCGCTGCACTTGTTCCGACCGCCGCTGCCTCAAATCCTCCTTTGAACAATCCCAGAAAGCCTTCCTTATCCACTGCCTTCCTCACTCCGTCAAACAAAACATGTCCAAATCCAAGAAGGGGCACTCTCGCCCCCGCTCCCGCGAACTTTTCAAAAGGTCGATACAATCCTACTGCACTAAGCACTACTCCTGTGCAAACCAAAAGTACCATCACTCTTCCGGGCATTAGTTTTGTCTTTTCCAGCACAATCTGTACAATTGCGCAAATGAGTCCTCCAACCAAAAATGCAATTACATAATTCATATACTTTGTACCTCCAAAACAATTCCATAGGCGATGGACGGAATTGTCCTGCCTTCATTAAAACTCACTCCGGATAAAAGGGCGCCGGTCGGAATAAACAAAACTCTTCTCCATTCTTTTCGTCGAAGCTTGCCCAGCACATATCCTGCAAGCACCGAAGCACTGCATCCACACCCGCTGCCCCCGGAATGTGTGTCCTGTTTTTCCTGATCAAAAATTTCAATTCCGCAGTCAATATATATGTTTTCTATATCGATTTGCTCCTCCCGTAACAATTCGAGTAACAAATCTTTTCCTACGTAGCCCAGGTCTCCGGTTATGATTTTGTCATAATAATCCGTCCTTCTTTCAAAATCCGACAAATTAGCCACAATTACATTGGCAGCTGCCGGCGCCATACAAGCGCCCATATTAAAGGAATCTTTGATTCCATAATCTACAATTTTTCCAACAGTAACTCCTGTAATCAGAATTTCTTCTTTTCTATCGTGATTTTCTGATTCTACAGCCTGCCCCAAAAGAAAAGCACCGCTTCCCGTTACTGTCCACGTAGCGGACAATGGTCTCTGATTCCCGTATCCCATAGGAAAACGAAATTGCTTTTCTGCACTCTCAAAATGGCTGGATGCAACAACAGCCACCTGCTTTCCATAACCTGCCGCTACTGTCATTGCACCAAGTGCAAGTCCCTCTCCAATCGTCGAACAAGCGCCGTATAAACCAAAGAACGGGATATTGGTATCTTTCATACCAAATGCTGATGCCATCAGCTGCCCAAGTAAATCACCGGCAAACAGAAAACCGGTATCACTCATTTTTACTTGTGCTTTTTCATAAAGAAGAGATAACGTTTCCTGTTGTAAAGTACTCTCTGCTGCCTCCCAGTTTTTCTCACCACATTTTTCATCCACAAGCACTCTGTCAAAATAAGAGCCCAGTGGACCCTCACCTTCCCTTTTCCCGACAATGCTTGCTTCATTTATCACAAGAACGGGGCGTTCCAAATCTATACTCTGTTTTCCCTTTTTGCTCATTTTCAACTAATCTTTCCTTTCTGGATGTTACGTGTCAGCTTTTTTCACCACACAATGTGAATGAATACGTTTTTTTGATTCTCGAAAAAAAAATTTTTGTGACTTTTTTGTTAGTATTCCACATTTTTAACACAATATTCATATAATATAGTCTCGAAAAAAATAAAAATGAGGGTGTCATGAAGAAAAAAGACTTAAGAATTATTCGAACCGAAGAAAATTTACGTAAAAGCTTGATTTCATTATTAAAAGAAAACAATCTGTCAAGCATTACCATTAGCAAATTATCTGCGCTTGCAGGAATCGATCGACGTACATTTTATTTACACTATTCCAGTGTAACAGAATTATTAAATACTCTTTTGGAGGACTTATCCAAAGATTTCTTACAAACACTGGCTATTTGCCGTGAGGAAAAGGCCGCAGGAATCTATCGTTATGAGGGGGAGGATCGCAACTATGCTTTCCTGAATGCACTCTTTCGTTTGATTAATAATAACAAAGATTTATGTCTTGTGCTTTTTAGTGATCATCTGGATATCTCCTACATTCAAAGCGTGTTTCAGTCCATTTATCAGCCTTTTGCCAATTACTGTATTGCAAAGGACATCGCAACCAATGAGATTCAAATCCAATTGCTGTTTACTTTCTTTGTAAACGGCGGCAGTCAGATTGTTAAGTATTGGTTGGAGCATGAAGACTCCGTTAGTAGAGAATATGTTGTCACAACCATTACGTTTTTATTGGAATCTATGGAACGGAATTCCTAATCCGCCATTTCCTTATAACAATATTTATCCCGGATCCCTGTATTTGATTATACGGATTCCGGGTTTTCTTTTGCATTTATATATTTTTTCACAATTCAGACAAATTCATCTATTATAACAATTTCTTTCATTTTTTGTTTAAAAAGTCTGTTCTTTTACATAAATCATATGATATAATTCAAATATATCACGCATTTTACAAAGGAGGCTGCCTATGAAAGTCAGAAAACTCAGTATTCTTTTACAAACACTTTTTATATTTATCTCTATGTTAATTATAGCAAACATAATTTTAGGAACTGTTCTTATAAACCAGTCCAAGTCCTCCATGAAAAAACTGATTTGTGACCGTATGATTGACATTGCCAATTCTGCCGCAGCCACAATTGACGGGGACGCTCTGGAGAAATTGACTGCAGAAGACAAAGGAACAGAACCTTACCAAAAGGTGGAAGATGCTCTTGCAGTTTTTCGTGACAATGCAGATTTGGAATTCATCTATGGTATTCGCCAGGTTGGCGACAAGGAATTCATATTTACTGTGGATCCGGCGTTAGAAGAAGCTTCCTCTTTTGGAGATGCAGTGGAGTATACCGACGCTCTTGGAGAAGCTGCACTTGGAAAAACAGCTGTTGATGATGAACCTTACGAGGACGATTGGGGTAGATTTTACAGTGCTTACAGTCCGGTATTTAATTCCTCCGGTAAGGTAGCCGGAATTATTGGTGTAGATATCAGTGCTGCCTGGTATGATGCAGAAGTGGCTCGTACAACGCGCTCTATTGCCATCGTTTGTATGATTTACATATTACTTGGAATTATCGCAGTATACCTCGTTGCCCGCAAACTCAGACGCGGTTTCTATACCTTATACGACAAACTGGATGACCTCGCAGATGGTTCCGGTGATCTTACCAAGCAGATTACAATTACATCGGGAGATGAATTTGAGGCAATCGCGGGAAAAATAAATCTCTTTATTGAGGAAATCCGTTCTCTCGCGCAAGGAGTTTACGATGTTTCCAATGATGTGCTTAAAATCAGTAAAGAACTTAAGGATACTTCCAAAAACAATTCCGAAAGCGTCCACAAAATCAATTCTGATTTGACAAGCATCAGTTCCGGCATGAACGACTGTAGTGATACTGCGAATGCTTCATCGTTAGCAATTGAATCCGCCACGAAGGACATCGAATCGCTCTCCAAAGAAATTGGTTCCGTTCATAATCTTGTAAGCAAAGCCAACAGCAATGCCCAGAAGTCCTCTAGTAACGCTATTTCAAAACAGAGAATTGCCGTAGAGACACTTCGGAATCTGGAAGCGAAAGTTCGCAGTTCGAGTGATGAAGCTATCAAAATCAATCAGGTACGTGAAATTGCGGAACAAATTACCAACATTGCTTCTCAAACCCAGATTCTTAGTCTGAATGCCCAGATTGAAGCGGCACGCGCCGGTGAACACGGCTCCGGTTTTGCTGTTGTAGCAACGGAGGTTGGGCATTTGAGTATAGAAATTACAGAGGCTGTTTCTAAGATTAATGACATTAATAATCAGGTAATCAACGCCGTTGATTTGCTTATGAAGAGCAGCCAGGAAATGAGTGCATTTATGACCGAGACGGTTGTTAGTGACTATGACAGTTATGCACAGATTGGTCAGGAATACGGTGAAACCACACAAAGCATCGATGATACTTTGAAGAATCTTCTGGAAAGAAGCAATGACCTGTCAGAGTTCGTCAAACAGGTGGATGAGAGCATCAACAATATTAACATTTCAGTGAATGATTGTGCCAACCGCTCTGCTGCACTCGTAAGTGAAGTTGGAAGTATTTCCGAAAGTATGGAACACTTAGAGAACAATTCTGATGAAAATGACCACCAGGCCAAATTACTCGGTGACAAGATTAGTGGATATAAATTCTAAATGGATGCTAATGCTAACAAGGCGCAAATGCTTGAAAGATGCTAAAGCTTGCATCCGGAAATCTTTAGGGGCTTTCGCACCGGATGATGAAATCATCCGGTGTGAAAGCCCCTAATTAAAATATCAAGCGTTCTTCGCATTTAACTATGAAGCGAACCCACGGTGGAATTTCTAATAATCGGGCATCCAATTATTTCACCACTCGTATTAAAAAAATCCTTACTAACAACCAATATAGGATGTTTTATTTTTTCAATCTTAAGAATATCTCCTTGATGTATATTTTCCATTACCATACCTCTCTTCCGACAGGTTCACCCCAATCATATTCACCATCCAACATCAACTTTCCCTCAAACTCAGCGGCTCTCTCTTCCAAAGTTTTATGACGAAATGTTTTCGCTAATGTAATTACACCATCTGATACCTTGACATCCAAAAACTCATTCAGTGTGATTCCTGCACTTTTCAATACTTCTTTTGGCAATCGTATTCCTTGACTATTTCCCCATTCTTTTACTTGTGTCTGCATACAGATACCTCCTTACGTTTAGTATATAGTATATACATAGTATATACTATATAACGCATAATATCAAACATTCATGATTTGCTTGCGTCGCTTCCGCTCCTCCTGCAAATCACTCATGAAAGCAGTTCCCCCGGCCATCCTATAGCCAAATATATTTTGCTATAGGATGACCGGGGGATACGCATCTTGTCTCTTCGTTCCAAGTTGCTGCAATTGCCTTTTAGGCAATTGCACTGCTTTCAAACTGCGAATTATACAAATCGGCATAGAAGCCTTGTTTGGCGAGCAGTTCTTCGTGATTTCCCTGCTCGATGATATCGCCATCCTTCATGACGAGTATCATATCCGCATCCTTGATTGTCGATAAGCGGTGGGCTATCACAAAACTCGTTCTTCCTTTCATAAGGTTATCCATTGCTTTTTGTATACGGATTTCCGTTCTGGTATCTACGGAGGAGGTTGCCTCATCCAGAATTAATACCGGATTGTCTGCAAGGATTGCTCTTGCTATTGTAAGTAACTGCTTCTGTCCTTGTGATATGTTACTTGCATCCTCGTTTAGTTCCATCTGATATCCGCCCGGAAGCGTCTTTATGAAATGATGCGCATGCGCCGATTTTGCAGCTGCAATTACTTCTTCATCTGTAGCATCCAGTCGTCCGTACCGGATATTTTCCATAATACTTCCTTTAAATAACCAGGTATCCTGAAGTACCATTCCAAACGCATTTCTCAATTCCTGTCGTGTATACTTTCGGATGTCGGTTCCATCCAATAAGATTTCCCCGTTATTTACATCATAAAAGCGCATTAACAGTTTGACCATCGTTGTTTTACCTGCTCCGGTTGGTCCTACAATTGCTATCTTTTGTCCCGGCGTAACATCTGCGCTGAAATTATGAATAATAATCTGATCTTTCTTATAACCAAATTCTACATTCTTAAAGGAAACATTTCCCTCTACATTCTTTAACTGCATTGGCAGGTCTGTTTCTTCTTCCTCCTCTTCTTCGAGGAAGTCAAATACTCGCTCTGCTGCCGCTGCCATAGACTGCACCTGGTTTACCACCTGTGCAATCTGCTGTATCGGCTGGGTAAAATTCTTTACGTACTGTATAAATGCCTGTATGTTACCTACTGTAATCGCATTATGAATTGCAAGAAGGGAGCCGGCTATTGCAACTGCCACATATCCGAGATTTCCGACAAACATCATAATCGGATGCATCATACCGGATAAAAACTGTGACTTCCAGGCTGATTGATACAATATATCGTTGGTCTTATTAAAACTATCCAGCGTTTCTTCTTCCTTATTGTACGCTTTAATAACGGTATGTCCGGAGTAGATTTCTTCCACCTGTCCGTTGATTCTTCCAAGATACTCCTGCTGATCCTTAAAGAACCGCTGCGATTTCTTAATTACGAATCCGATCAGACCTGCTGATATCGGAAGTATCACAAGTGCAATCAATGTCATTAACGGAGAGATGCGAAGCATCATAATCAAAACTCCAACCATCGTTGCAACCGAAGTAATAATCTGTGTGATACTCTGGTTCAATCCGGTTCCAAGTGTGTCGATGTCATTTGTGATTCTGGAAAGTACTTCACCATATGTTCTTGACTCAAAGTATTCCATCGGAATACGGTTGATTTTCTCTGATATTTCTTTTCGCAGATTAAAACTTACCTTTTGCGATACTCCTGCCATAATGTACCCTTGCACGAAGCTAAACAATGCGCTGACTCCGTACAGTGCAAGTACTGCAATCAATACTTTTCCGATATAGGAAAAATCGATGCTTCCATTGCCGGAAAGTTTGGCTGACAATCCCTGGAAAAGAGAATCGGTTGCTTTACTTAAAATATCCGGTCCGATTACTGTAAATACAGTAGACGCAGCCGCAAACAGAATAACAACAAATATTGCAAACTTGTAATTTCCTATATAATGAAGAATCTTTTGAATCGACCCGCGAAAATCTTTTGCTTTTTCTACCGGTGCCATCGCTGCACCGGGGCCACGGCCTCTACGGGATCTTTTGTTTGTTGTCTCATTACTCATTGCTCTTTTCCTCCTTTCCGTCATTCATTCCTTCCAGCTCTTTTTCTGATAACTGTGAAGTTGCGATTTGTTTGTACACTTCACAATTCTGAAGCAATTCTTTGTGTGTTCCTTTGCCGACGATTCTTCCTTCATCCAATACGATAATCTGCTCGGCATTCATAATCGTACTAATTCGCTGTGCTACGATTAAAACCGTTGCATCCTCCACTTTTTCTTTGAGCGCAGCCCTTAATGCGCGGTCTGTTTTCAAATCCAACGCAGAAAAACTATCGTCAAAAATATAAATTTTCGGATTCTTGGCAATCGCTCTCGCAATCGAAAGGCGCTGCTTTTGTCCTCCGGATACATTGGTTCCACCCTGTGAAATCTCACTGTCATAGGTGTGATCTTTTTCTTCTATAAAGTCGTCTGCCTGTGCAATTCTGGCTGCTTCTCTAAGTTCTTCCTCACTTGCATCTCCTTTCCCAAATCTTAAATTGGATGCAATCGTTCCTGAGAATAACACTCCTTTTTGCGGTACGAAGCCGATATTTTCCCTTAAGTCCTTTAGTGCTATTTCACGAATATCTTCTCCGTCTAATGTAATACGTCCTTCTGTCACATCATACAATCTTGGAATTAAATTTACCAACGTTGACTTACCACATCCGGTACTACCTATAATCGCCGTTGTCTCGCCGCATTTTGCCTCAAAGCTGATATCTGTAAGCGCATTTTCCTCTCCACCCGGATATGCAAAGCTTACATTTTCAAAAGCTATTTTGCCTTTGGCATGCTCTATATGTTTTGGATGTTTCGCCTCTTTGATGGAGGACTCGGTTGCAAGTACTTCATCAATTCGGTTTGCTGCAACGGCTGCTCTTGGAAGCATTATGGACATTGCAGTTAACATTAAAAATGACATAACAATCATTATTGCGTATGTGATAAATGCAGTAAGTGTTCCTACCTGCATGGTGCCTTCTTCAATTCTGTGTGCTGCAACCCATACAATCAAAACAGTGAGTCCATTCATAATAAGCATCATTAACGGAAGCATGGTGGACATAACTCTACTGGTGAAAAGCTGTGTCTTCATCAATCTTGTATTTGCCTCGTCAAAACGTTCCTCTTCTCTCTTCTCCCTGCCAAACGCACGAATAACAGGAAGTCCGGTAAGTATTTCTCTGGATACAAGATTCAGACTGTCTACAAGCTTCTGCATTAATTTGAATTTAGGAAGCGCCACACTCATCAATACCGCTACGACTCCCAATAAAACAAGCAACGCCAGACCAATAATCCATCCCATTCCGGCTTTTGTGCTGATGACCTTGATAATACCGCCGATACCAAGAATCGGTGCATAAGCAACCATTCGTAACAGCATCGTAGATACCAGCTGAATCTGCTGTATATCATTTGTACTTCGCGTAATCAGTGATGCCGTAGAGAAACGATCCATTTCTCCGTTGGAAAAGCTCACAACATTCGTAAACACTTTTCTTCGCAAATCTCTTCCGATTCCGGCACCAATCTTTGCTGCAAAGAATCCAACCAGGATTGTTGCAAGTGCCATCACAAGTGCCATTGCAAGCATAAATGCTCCGGTACGTAACAGATAGGATTGCTGGTTCTTATTCAAATCCACACCTGCTGCCTTTTCACACTCATATGCGTATCTTACGCCCATAGAATGAAGTTGTGTATCTCCCATAGTTTCAACGGTTTCATCCACTTTGTCCCGAATGCCCAAAAGCATTTCCTCTGGTATCGGTCCTGCTACTTCTTCATTCATAGACTGGTAGCGAACAAGCAGTGGTTTTAAAAATGTTTCATCCAGTTCCTTGCGGTCAAGCCCCTCTTTCAGAGTAAGCACATCCTTCTCGCCGTCATTTTCATAAATATCTTTCCAACGATTTGCCTCGTCTTCCAACATAAAATATTGTGCTTTTTCAAATTCTTCTTCCGTAATCTTTTCCGGAACTACATATTCCACACCATAATTCTGTATTCCGGTATCAATAATTCCGGAAAGATATTGTGGCAGTGACAAATCGCAATATGCCTGAATCACCAAAAGCAATAAAATGATACATACGTATCTTTTATAAACCATAAGGTTTTTGATTATACGTTTCATTCGTTATCCTCCTTTTTCTTATATTTTTCTTTCAGACGCTCTATCTCCACCTGGGATAACTCATATAACTGAGTAAAAAATGCTGTCATTTCCTTTACTTGCGCCGGATCCATTTTCCGAAATACGTTATGAAAAAACTCATTCATAACAGCATCTGTCTTTTCTACCATCTCGACGCCTTGCTCTGTCAGTTTTATATAGGTGTTACGTCTGTCTTTGGGGTCTTCGATTCGAACAATCAGCCCTTTATCTTCCAGTCCGCGAAGTGTCCTCGAAATCTGTGGTGCTGACACATGCATAAACCTGGCAATCACATTTACCTTCACACCTTCCTCCAACACAGGCATCTCTTTAAAATGCGGATGCGTGCTGCAACCGGTAAGACAGGCAATTGTCTTAATGGTTCTGTGATCATTGCCGGAAAGTTCCGGAATCACCTGAAACGGACGTAAATGCTTGAATCGGTTCATTGCATCAAAAAACTCCTGATACTCTTCTTTTGCTTTCACGCTCATATCTATACTCCTTTCGTAAATTCGCTTTGAGTTTTATCTGCTGACCTTGAGAATATATATCCCAAAAGATAGCAATGCAAATAATTAACAATGTTATTTAATTACGTTGTTAAGTATCATAACACCTCAGATGGAATTTAACAAGTAAAATTTTTATAAACTTGCATTCAAGTCTAAAATTTTTATAAACTTGCATCCAAGATACGCACGTTTCACTTTGGATTCACTTTGGATTCTCTTTGGACTAAAGAACTTCTTATGCAACTAAGCGCCACGTCTTTGTTTCCTTGCAAAACAAAGACGTGGCGCTTTCTACTCTATTTTTGTGCCTCCTAATTGTGTGACTTATTATGTTTCAATTTCCAAAGTCTCTGATACAAGTGCTCTTTCCGATCGGCACGTATCGAAAACTTATCTCGGTTTTTCTCTACTTCATCTTTGGATATTTCTCCATAAATAATGGTTTCGTCTTTCGTCTCCTCCGTCAGAGTATTTCCATCCGGCATTACAATCACAGAACCTCCGGAGTACTTCATACCTCCACCCTTGCCTGTACGGTTGACGCCGATGATGTAACACTGATTCTCAACTGCTCGCGCATGCAAAAGAACATGAAAATGTTTTTTTCGCACACTCGGCCAATTCGCAATCACCAAAATAGCATCTGCCTCATCCGCTTGCAACTGATAAACCTCCGGAAATCTCAAATCATAACAAATGCTCGCGCCAAAACGGATTCCGTCAATCTCAACCGTTTCCAGTCTCTCACCACCCACGTAAAACTCGCCTTCCAGTCCATGTGTGAAGGGATGGATTTTGTCATAGGAAAGAATTACTTCTCCGTTCTTAACAATATAAAGCCTGTTATGTACACCTTTTTCACCCGAAACAGCCATTCCAAAAGCAATTGCAATCTCATATTTCTTTGACAAAGCCAAAAAGAAATCAAGCGTAGGCTGGTTCTCCTCCGGCTCAGCAAAATCCATCGTATTCATTGTAAAACCGGTAAGAGTCATCTCAGGAAACACAATAATACCCGCCAGATTTGCCTTAGCTTCTTTCACCATATCAATGCACTTAACTTTATTCTCTTCTTTAGACTCCCAGATAATGTTCATCTGAGCCATTGCTATTTTCATACTACCCCTCCATGCACAACTTTTGTGCGAAATTATTTGTTACTTCTTATCTATTCTATAATAACATACTTGGTAGTTGGCGACAAACCAAACACCACCTCAAAAGAGAACTACATCTGCGTAGAAAATGCTTGACTTTCCTCTTCATCGTGGTAGAATAAGCGTTGACTCTAAAAAATTAAGCAACCGGAAAGTGAGGTTTTTTATGAATCAAAAAAATGAATTATTTGAAAATGCACCAATACCAAAAGCCATAGCAACAATGGCTATTCCAACCATCGTAAGTATGTTGGTTATTATCATATATAATATGGCGGATACCTTTTTCATCGGCCAGACCGGAGATCAAAACATGGTATCAGCTGTCTCCCTTGCCACTCCTGTTTTCATGCTTTTTATGGCAATCGGCAACCTGTTTGGTATCGGAGGAAGTTCTGAAATAGCGCGTTCTCTAGGCGCCAAAGATGAAAAACGCGTCCGTTGGACCTCCGCTTTTTGTTTCTACGGCTCCATTGCTTTTGGAATACTGATGCTTATTTTGTTTTTATGGAAAATGGATGCTATTCTTACACTGATTGGCGTAAGCAAGAATACAGAACACTATGCGCGCGTTTATCTCACCTACATATGCTTTGGCGGTCCGTTTATTTTGCTCTCATCTGCTTTTTCCAATATTGTTCGTGCAGAAGGCTCAGCAAAAGAAGCCATGATTGGTAATATGATTGGTACAATTATTAATATTATTTTTGACCCGATTATGATTCTTGGTTTTGGATGGGGAATCGTTGGTGCGGCAGTAGCTACCGTACTTGGAAATGTATGTGCAACCGTTTATTATCTGCTTTATTTCAAATTTAAAAATACGGTGTTATCCATCCGTCCGAAAGATTTTAATATGGCAAATGGTGTCGCATCCCATGTATTTTCCATCGGAATTCCGGCATCGCTCAATAATATACTGATGAGTTTTTCCAATATTGTATTGAACAATTTCCTCGTAAAATACGGAGATGACCTGGTTGGCTCCATGGGTGTAGCCATGAAAATTAACATGTTCGTTGTTCTTTTACAGATTGGACTGTGTATGGGCGTTCAGCCGCTGATTGCATACAACTACGGAGCGAAAAACGTTAAACGAATGAAGAAAATCGTCTTTACGGTTTCCGGTGTGGCAGTTGTATTAGGTACACTCCTTACAGTTATCGTATTTTCACAGAAAACAACACTGGTTGCTATGTTCATTGATAATGAGAATATTGTATATTACGGAAATAGAATGCTTACGGCATTAATGTTCTCCGGACCGGTACTTGGCATCCTGTTTACCGCTGTAAACACGATACAGGCAATGGGCAAAGCCATCCCTTCTTTAATCCTGACAATTTCCAGACAGGGACTTTGCTTTATACCTGCGTTATTTATTCTGGATGCATTGTATAAAGAAAATGGCGTAATCTATGCACAGCCGGTTGCTGACTATTTCTCTATTATTATTTCCGCAATTATATGCTTCTTCCTGATACGGAGTTTCGAAAAAGAAGTAAAAGCAGAAAAAAAATAACATTTGCGCTATTCTTCTGTTTGATTACTCAAATATCCAACCACACTCTCCGCCAACGAAGCAAGGCTGGCTTTTTCCGACTGTAACACATTCTCTGCGCCCTGTTTTGCTAATGCTTCCTTTGTCTTTTCGCCAATAGCAAAGCACGGGCTTTGACGGAGAATATCTTTTTCTTTATCCGACAATGCTTTAAAAACGCGATTTACAGAGGATGCACTGGTAAACACCCAGGCATCTGTTTTTCCGTAATCGATGGCCTGTGCCAGTTCTTTTTGAAGTTCCTTTTCGTCGTTCTCTTTGTTTTCGTATACGCTCACAGTGGTATAGTCACATTTGGAAGCAAGTATCTCTTCCAAATCACCGGCACCGTTCTTTGCCTTCACATGACACACCTTATCAGCCAGGGACAATTGTTCTGACAATCCTTCTCCAAGCGTGCGCGCCGAGTACTCCTTTCCTGCCGGAATGAAATCCGGGTACAAATGATACTCTTTTAGTTTGCCTGCCGTCTTTTCTCCCACAGCCGCAATGTTTGCGGTTATATTTCTTATATCTTTTTTGTGAACAGACAACTGGTGCATAAATGCAGTGACTGCGTTTTTACTTGTAAAGAGCAACCAGTCCGCTCCCATCACATCCGCAAAGGCGTCCTTTAATGATATTTCGCAAATCCTGCCGGTGGAAATATGACTCACCAGACAGCCTTTTTCCGTCAATTGTCCGGTGAGAAGATTCTCCTCCCTGCCAACCGTTGCCACCACAACATGCTTTCCAAACAGAGAACTCTTTTCAAACACTGCCAAATGCTCACGCAGTGAAACCACCTCTCCCACAACAATCATTGCCGGTGAAGTCAGTTTTGCTTCTTCTGTCTTAGATACAATCGACGTTAATGTACCGGTCACAGTTTTCTGCTTAGGTGTCGTCGCATGCGAGATAACCGCAACCTTTGTATCCTCAGGCATACCCTCCTTTAACAGATTCTTAGCGATATGGGAAAGCATGGATAATCCCATTAGAAATACCAGCGTATCCTTTTCCTTAGCAAGGGATTTAAAATCCAGATGTGAAAGTGCATCCGGCGTACCCATCGCATCGTTTGCGGATGGTGTACCCGTTGTATTGTTCGAATCTCCCTGCACCTGGCCAAAACCATGCGCTGTAACTACGTGAAATCCTGTCGAGATTCCTCTGTGCGTAATTGGAATTCCGGCATAAGCAAGTCCCGCAATCGCCGAACTGATTCCCGGAATCACTTCAAATCCGATCCGGTGCTCCTTCAGATACAACGCCTCTTCACCGCCTCTGCCAAAGACGTAAGGATCTCCACCTTTTAAGCGCACAACTGTCTTGTATTTCAATGCCATGCTAACGAGAAGGCGATTTATTTCCTCCTGTTTCATCGTATGATGCCGGTTCGCTTTTCCGACGTATACCTTCTTTGCATCCTCCGGTACATAATTCAAAAGAGCCTTAGGTATCAACCGGTCATAAATCACACAATCCGCGTTTTTGAGTACCTTTAATGCCTTCACTGTAATCAAATCGGCATCTCCGGGACCTGCTCCTATCAAAAACACTTTTCCTGCAATCTCTTCCCGCAACGTCTTTGCCGCCTCTATCGCCAGTTCTACCGGATCGTCACCGGTCAACTGTACCCTTTTCAGGGAAGAATCTTTCATCCCGCCTGCAGCGCCATAAAACTTGTAACTATCCTTTTCATAAATGCAACAAGCCCCCACCGGCATATGACAATCACCTTCCATCTTCGCAAGGAAGGTTCTCTCTGCCTGACAGATTTTCGTCGTTCGTTCGTCTGACAGCCGGTTTAACATCATTTGTAATTCTGTATTATCCGCAGAAAGCTCCAGCAATAAAATTCCCTGCGCCGGGGCCGGAACCATCTCCTCTATGGAAAAATAATGCGCAATATGCTCCTTTAGACCAAGTCGGTGCAGTCCTGCTGCCGCCAGCACAATACCATCCAGATTCTCCGTCTCCATTTTGGAAATGCGGGTATCAATATTCCCACGAATACCGACAATCTCAATATCCGGGCGAAGTTCTTTGAGTTGAATGCCACGGCGAAGACTTCCTGTTCCGATACGTGCACCTTTACGCAACCCGGATAGGCTTTTTGCATCACGAAGCACAAGTACATCCCTTGCATCTTCTCTATCCCACGGATTGGCAAAAATGAGTCCCTCACCGGCTTTTACCGGCATATCCTTCATACTGTGCACTGCCAGCTGAATTTGTCCGCTTTTGAGCTGTTCCTCAATCTCCTCAACAAAAACACCTTTCCCGCCGATTGTATGCAGGGGCTGTGTAAGGTTTTTATCCCCTTTCGTCTGAATGACTTTCACATCAAATTCTACGTCAGGGTATGCCTCCATCAACCGTTCTTTTACCAGATTGGTCTGTGCCAGCGCCAGCCGTGACCCTCTGGTACCAATGGTGATTTTCTTTGTTGCGCTCATGATGAAAGCTCCTTTCTCGTCTTTTCGTTTCTACCCTTTGGGTTTATCTAAATATGAAACAGATTCTTAATTACTTTTTTATATTTTTCCTGTTCCGCTTCTGTCTCGAGTTGTTTTAATTCCTGAATCGGTTCTTTGAGCAAACGCTGCAGCGAAGCCTGCAATGTACGCTCCACAATCGCCTGTTCTCTCGTGCTCAAATCCAGTTTGCGATTCAGATAATCCAGTCCGTCACTAACAATCTCACTACATCTAAGTTGCAGCGACTCTATCGTCGAATCAATTTTACTTACCAGAAGCCATTCATTGGTTTCCTTCAGCATATCTTTTAGCATCAGCAGCCCTTCCTCTCTTAGCCGCTCACGCTCAGAAAGATTTTCTTTTACCTGTTCCGATATATGATCCAGATCCATCAAATGACAATTTGTCATTTTGGAAAATGCAGTATCAATATCTCTTGGGCTTGCCAGATCCAACATCCAGATTGCCCGATCAAACTTCTGTGGGGCATGTTCTGTTTTTAGAATTCTATGCGGAGAAGCAGTCGCGCTGATAATAATATCAGCATCTGTCATTTCATCATACCGGTCTTCAAAATCGCATATATGAATCTCTGCATTGCAGGCACTTGCCCTGGTCGACGCTGCAATCTGGAGCCGTTTGCTGTGCTCTCTGTTTCGACTGCAGATAACAACCTCTCCTGCCCGGTATTCCAAAAGGTATGTAAGAGCCAATTCCGATGTCTTTCCACTACCAATCAAAAGGACACGTTTGCCTTCGATTCCGCATTTTTTTTGGATTCCGGATATTCCGACATACGCCACGGAAAGCGGAATCTCGCTGATTCTTAGCTGCGTCTTTATTTGTTTGGCACAATGAATCGCATCGCGCACCACCTTATCAAGCTGTTTCTTGCAGTATCCCATCGTTCGCGAGAAATCCAGTGCCTCCTTCACCTGTCCAAGAATTTGATCTTCTCCCAGCACTTGCGACTCGAGTCCCGCCGTCACTAAAAACAAGTGTTGGAGTGCTTCTTCATCTGTGTCTGTGTCCCAGAAATCCTCCACATCAACCTTCGCAAACGTCTCTTTATACTTTTGTTTTGCATAGGCGTATTGACTGTCATTTTCAAAGAAAAAATAAACCTCACTGCGATTACAGGTCGAAAGAATCATACATTGATTCATTTCCATATTCTCTAACGCCCTGAAATATTTCATCTTTTCACTGTCTGTAAAAGCCGTGTTATCTCTGACATCCAACGTCGCATTTTTATAACTGATTCCTATATATCCAAAATGCATCTTATTCCTCCCTGCAACTCCGTATTGTTTTACTGTTGTTTCGAAACAAAAAATTCTTTTATTGCAGCTATCGTATCATCCACATCTTTTTCTGTATGCGCATCCGAAAGAAACATCGCCTCAAACTGGGATGGCGCCACATAAATTCCGCTCTTTATCATATGCCAGAAATAATCCGTATATTTCTTTGTATCACAAGAAAGTGCGCTGTCATAATCCGTCACTTCTTTTTCGCAAAAAAAGATACTAAGAAGCGAACCAACTCTGTTGCAGGTAATGTTGTATCCTTCGTCCTCTTTCAATGAACGAACCGTATCTTCCAGACGTTTTGCCTTATTTGCAAGTCTATCATAAATTGACGGATCATTTTTCAAAATACGAAGCGTCGTAAGTCCTGCTGCCGTTGCAATCGGATTGCCCGATAGCGTCCCTGCCTGATAAACCGGTCCAACCGGAGATACCATATCCATAATCTCGCGTTTTCCACCGTAGGCACCAACCGGCATTCCTCCACCGATAATCTTACCGAAAGTAAGAAGATCCGGTGTCACCTGATAAAACTCGCTTGCTCCGCCAAGTCCAAGACGAAATCCTGTAATCACCTCATCAAATATCAACAAGGCACCTTCTTCTTTTGTGATTTTACGAAGAAATGGAAGGAAATCATCCTTTGGTGCTACCACTCCCATATTGGCAGCTACCGGCTCCACGACTACAGCCGCAATTTGTCCACGATTGGCTTCAAATAATGCTTCTACAGAACCCTTGTCATTATACGATGCCACAAGTGTGTGTTTGGAATAATCCACCGGAACTCCGGCACTGTCCGGAACAGCCGTGGTAAGTGCTGCGGACCCTGCCTTTACCAGCAATCCATCACTGTGACCATGATAATTTCCTTTAAACTTAATAATTTTATCTCTTCCCGTAAATCCTCTGGCAACACGCAAAGCGCTCATCACCGCTTCTGTGCCGGAGCTTACCAATCTGCTAACTTCCATTGCCGGCACCAGCTTGGATAAAAGCTCTGCCATCTCTACTTCCCGCTCCGTTGGTGCGCCGTACGTAAGCCCCTGCTCACACGCCTTTTTCACCGCCTCAATCACTTCCGGATGACTGTGTCCAAGAATGGCAGGTCCCCAGGAGCAAACATAATCAATGTATTCATTACCGTCTACATCCCGGATACGGGCTCCCTTTGCGCTCTCGATAAATCTAGGTGTACCGCCTACTGAGCCAAAGGCTCTGACCGGACTGTTAACGCCTCCGGGAATGTGTTTCTTTGCTCTTTCAAATAATGCTTCCGACTTCGTAGTCATTTACTTATCCTCCTGCAACCAGTGCGCCACATCTAACGCATGATACGTAATAATCATCTTCGCACCTGCTCGTTTAAATCCAAGCATGTTTTCCATGACAATTTTTTTCTCGTCAATCCAACCGTTTTGTGCAGCTGCTTTCACCATAGCATATTCTCCGCTGACATTATACGCTACAATCGGAATATTGTAATTGTTGGAAATGTCCTTAATTACATCCATATAAGCCATTGCCGGCTTTGCAATAATCAAATCTGCCCCTTCGAGAATATCTTCTTCTACTTCACGCAGTGCTTCTTTGCCATTTGCCGGATCCATCTGATATGTTTTTCTGTCTCCAAAGCCGGGTGCCGAATGAGCGGCATCGCGGAAAGGAGAATAGTATCCGGAGGCAAATTTGGCGCTGTAGGACATAATGGGCACATTGAGAAATCCCGCATCATCCAGCGCATTTCTTATGTATTCCACACGTTTGTCCATCATATCGCTTGGCGCAACCATATCCGCTCCCGCTTTTGCATAACTTACCGCTGCTTTGGCAAGTAACGGAAGTGTTTCATCGTTCAATATCTCGCCGTCCCTGATCAGACCACAATGTCCGTGCGACGTATATTCACACAGGCATACATCTGCAATCACGTACAATTCCTTGTCCCATTCTTTAATATATCGGATTGCCTGCTGCGTAATTCCCTGCTCATCATAAGCACCGCTTCCCACTTCATCTTTGTGCGCCGGGATTCCGAATAACAGAACCGAACGGATACCAAGTTCCTTGATTTTCGTAAGTTCTTCCTCCAGACAATCTATGGAATACTGATAAATACCCGGCATAGAATCTACCGGGTTTTTTATCTTCTCTCCTTCAATTATAAAAAGCGGATAAATCAATTCGTCAATGCGAACGTGATTTTCTCTCACCATATCCCGAATGGTCTCGTTCCTTCTAAGTCGTCTCATTCTGTCCATTGTATTACTTACCTTCCTTCAATTTTTCTTCAAGATATTGCCGGTACGTTTCTTTTCGCTCCTCCGGCTCTATTCCTTTTCTTTTCAACCTGCCACGCAATTCTGCCATTTCTTTTGCGACTTGTCCAATCTGCTCTGTCACAACTTCCTTATTTTGCTCTTTCAGGTGTTGTGCCAGATACGGACTGTTTCCTCCGGTAGAAAACGCAGCTACTACATCCCCTTCTTTCAAGTATGCCGGGCAAATGAAGCTGCACTCCTCAAGGTTATCTGCAACATTACACATAATTCCAAGTTCGTGACAACGGGTGGCTATATATTCATTGATCTGTCTGTCGTCCGTTGCTGCAAAAACCAGCTTTCTCTTCTTCAAATCAGCTTCTGAGAAAATACGCTCAGCATATGTAATCCCGGGCAGATTCTTTATCTCCCTGTCAATCTGCTTTGCAATTACTGATACCTTTGCATCAAAATCCATAAGCATCTTTATTTTACGAAGTGCTACCTTTCCACCTCCAACAACAAGACAATCTTCATTTGTAATATCTATAAACATTGGAAAATAAGCCATATCCTAATCCTCTCTTTTCATTTTTTGAAGCAATCCGTTCAAACTGCTTTCCTTTCGTTGTTTTAAAAAGACACCGGCCAGTGTTCGATACAACAATTCCTTATCGACAGGTTTGGATAAATGGCCATTCATCCCTGCCTGTTTTACTGCTTTCACATCTTCGTCAAAGGCATTGGCCGTCATTGCATAAATCGGCGTCTTATGTATCATATTCTCTTCACATTTCCGAATACGTCTGGTCGCCTCCAGACCATCCATCTCCGGCATCCGTACATCCATAAGAACAACATCATAGTAGCCATGCGTCTGACCTTCAAACATCGCTACACCTTCCTTACCGTTCTTCGCGCTTTCCACGAGCATCCCCTTAGCTTCCAGCATATTACGTGCGATTGCTTCGTTAATTGGGTGATCCTCACATAAAAGCACGCGTTTACCCTGTAATACGGTGAGGTCAATCTTTTCCTCCAGCGAAAGATGATAATCATCTATCTGTTCCTGCGTTGCTTTTGTCAAAGGCACATGTACAACAAATTCTGTTCCCTCTCCCAGTTTGCTCTTCACCACGATATCTCCGCCGGCAATTTCTACAATCTCTTTTGTAATCGCAAGACCAAGTCCTGTTCCTTTCGCATTCCCTGTCGTCTTGGAATTTTCTTGAGAAAACGGTTCAAATAAATGCGGCAAAAATTCTTCGCTGATTCCACAACCATCATCTTTTATGGTCATAATACACTCTACTTTTTCCTGATTAAATTCATTCCAAAAAGGTCTACATTCCATGGAAAAATCGATATGCCCACCCGCACCGGTAAACTTAATGGCATTTCCGATCAGATTCATAACTACCTGTGATAATCTTCCCTGATCAATATACAGGTATTCTAATGTTGTGTAATCCACAGTTTTGGTAAAATGTATCTGTTTATTCTCAAATTCCTGTTTGAGCATGGTAAACACATTTTCAAAAACATTCTCACCGTGGCATACCTCCGGTTTTAGTTCCAGTTTGCCACTTTCAATTTTGCTTACGTCTAATGTATCGTTGATCAGGTTTAATAAATACTTACCGGATGCCTCAATCTGATTCAATTCTTCCATATATTCCGTATCCGGGTATTTTTCTTTGATAATGTCTGTAAGACCCAACACACCATTGAGCGGAGTTCTCATATCGTGACTTACTCTCGATAAGAAAGAGCTTTTCGCTTCGCTTGCGAGTTTGGCCGCTTCCAGCGCTTCTGCAAGATTGTTCTTTTGCATCTCTTCCTTTTTCAAAAGCTCCGTAACGTCAGAACATACCACTCCGACATAATCACCGTTTTCCTGTACGCTAAAAATCTGATAGAGTTTCTTTCTCTCATCCCCATTCGCCATCAAAAGTGTGACAGTACTTGCAAATTTCTTCTCTTTTTCGAGACGATTACGAATGTATTTCATATCTGACTTTTTACTGAAACGCTCTGCCTCATCCGCAACAGAAAAATTCCGGATTCTGCTTGCAACAACTTCCTTTACCAGCCCATATAGCGGAAGACAATCGCGAACATCTTCCCTTGTCTGATTTACAATTGTGAAACTGCCATCCAATAAATTAATTGTCATAACATAATCATAAAAATAATTACCTACCTGATCTAATACGCACCTTTTAATCTTATCCTTCGTATCATCATAGGTATATGCAAACGCATGTATATGCTGATTGGTTGGGTTTTTGACAAATCGGATATTGGTATGTAACCAACGTTTCGTTCCGTCCCCCATCACATTCCAACCATAAATATCCACATTCTTACCCTGCTGATATTGTTTCATCATATATTCTACATTGAAAATATCTTCCGAATAGTATTGCATATTTTCAAGCAAAAGATGTGATTTCTTACGTCTAAGTATCTCCTCGAGTGTAACCTCCTCTTTAAATTCCCTCATAATCTTGCCCTTCGTAAAACGAAGCACTCGATTCAAAGTTAAGTCTACAACCATGGATTCAATCATTCTGGAGTCCGTATCACGTCTTCCTAAAGCCTCTGTATAATACTTCTCCTTCAGTATGAATTCTTCATCCACGCCCTGTAAAATTCCCCAACCGATTTTGGGAATTCCCGATTCATCCCGGACAATGGAATACGTCATACGTATCCACATATCGTTGTTAAATTTGCGGTTCTTCTTTCTTCTTACTTCCAGCACTTCAACATTTTTCGTTGTTGTTCTGAGGTTATGGCAAAAGTCTTTCGCTTTCTGCACATCCTCTTCATCCACAAACTCATCTAATATACCACAGGTCGTAAAATTCGGAATTTCTTCCGGATATCCCGGAAATGCCGGGTTACTGGCATACTGTGTAAAGGTAAGGCTAGGAATGTCCATCGTACAAAGCGTCGCTTTAATTTGTCCGGCAGCAGTCCACAATCTGTCCTGCATTTCCAGATACTTGGTACGCTCTTCATGTACATCCTTAAAAGAGCCGATCAGTTCTATAATTTTTCCATCCTTATATTTGCATTTTGCATTACAAACCGTCCACCGATATCCCTGTGGCTCTCTGTTGCAACGAAATAATAATTTGATATCGTCTCTTCGCTCCTTAATTGCCAGAATCAATCCCTCAAATATCGGAATATCCTCCGTATGTACAATATCCAGCTCCCTGAAGTTTTTCCATACTTCTTCCGCATTGTACTTGGATATACTGTATGTTTGATATGCCTCTGAGGACCAGAAACCATCTTCTCTTGACCAGCGAAAATACGCGACGTTAAAACTGTTCAGTATGAATTCAAAATCTGAACTTTTAAGTCCATTGCTACTACCAACTGTTTCTTTCCCCATAAGTAACCCTCCATATCTTTTATCGACGACCAATCAAGGCCTGGTTGAAGCTTTCTATTACCTTTTGACAGGAAACATTTTTTTGCTGTGCGACTTTATGCACCTCATCAAACTCCGGATAAATCCGCACTTCTCCATCCGGCAACAGACATTTCTTCCCCGTAATCTTTCCATACTCTGTACTTATGTAAACTTCCTCTCTTGGAAGAATCGTTCGCGACATTTGCGTATAGCGAACACCGATTGTTGTGGTGTTTCTGAAAATAATCTGTTCCAGCGTCTCTCTCCGGTCTTCTGTTGTAATCACCCGCACCAGAAATCCGGGACGGTTTTTCTTCATGCTACAAGGGACAAAATGCACATCTCTTGCTCCGGCCTCAAACAGTTCCTCCATAAGTGCCCCTAATAGTTCACCGCTGCAATCGTCTATATTTGTCTCCATTAGAACTACGGTATCTTTTTGTTCAGAGGCTGCTGACTCAATTAACATACCTCTAAGAACACCGGGGCAATCATAGTTGCGCTTACCGGCACCGGTTCCTGTTTTTTGAATACGAAACTGCTCCGGCAATCGTCCGGTTGTTGCGGCCACCGCAAGGAAAGCTGCTCCTGTAGGTGTAATCAGTTCACCTTCCACATCTGTCAGACGGATGGGAATCCGGTATTTACTCATTATGTTCGTTACTGCCGGAACCGGTATGGAGAGTTTACCATGCTGTGTACGAACCTGTCCTCTTCCCTCGCAAACATATGGAACAATTACCTCATCTATATTAAGGTTATCAAAACAAACGGCAAGCGCAATAATATCCACAATCGAATCCAGGGCTCCCACTTCATGAAAATGCACCTGCTCCACTTCCACATTATGTGCCTTTGCCTCTGCCTCTGCGAGAACTTCGAACATATCTGTTGCAAATTTTCTTGCTCTGTCTGTCATGTTCGTTTGCCGTATAATCTCCTTAATCTCAGCCAATCCTCGATGTTCGTGTGCAAAATGATGATGCTCATCTTTCGTATGACCTTTTCCGTGAAGATATTCCATATCGTGATCATGATTCTCATGTTCCGCATCCAGCTTCACCAAAAAATCCACCGCTTCGATAGAGGATTTGTATACTTTACTGATTATAATTTCATATCCCTCCAGTGGAATACTTTTAAGGGCATCTTTCAATACCTGTTCTGACGCTCCGAGATCCAACAGCATGGCAACTGTCATATCTCCACTGATTCCGGAATAGCATTCTAAGTATAAACTTTTGTTCATAAATCCCCTTCCTGTCATCATTCTTCTTTCTTATCTTGCGCATTCTCCCTGCGTTTCCAATATATATCTCTATGCTCTATCGATGTTGAGAAAGCAATCAAAGTCTTTGTCTTTCCAAAACGCTGAAGTTCTCCAACAAACTGATCCAAATCATCTGTCGTTTCGAAAATCACTTCCATAATCATAGAGTATTCGCCCGTAACACAACTACACTCTACCACATTCTTACACTGTTCCACGAATGGATAGAAATTGGGCTTATCATTCGGATCCACTTCAACATTTATGAATGCTTTTATAAAATAGCCCAAAGAGGATGGATTGATTTGCACACGAAATCCTTTGATTATACCATTCTCCTTGAGTCGTTCTATTCTTCCGGATACCGCTGTGGAAGACAAATACACACATTCTGCAATTTCCTTTAACGACATACGCGCATCCTTCTCCAATAAGGTGAGAATTTGTTCATCCACTTCATCTAAATTGTACCTTGCCTCTGTTTTTGCTTCCTTCATTGCGAGCCTCCCTAATTTATCTTCTAAAAAAATTCTAAATCAGAACTTCCCATTCGTCAACCGTTTATCCCCAATTCTACGGACATCTTTGCTATATTTTCTGTTAAAATAACAGTGTTCCAATCCAATAAAACACGCCCAGCAACCAACTGTAAAATATTCCGTACAAAATAACCGGACCGGCAATCTTAAATATCTGACAACCAATACCAAACACCTGTCCTTCTACCTGATATTCTATCGCAGAAGCGGCAATAGAATTGGCAAATCCGGTGATTGGAACAAGTACTCCTGCGCCGGCATACCGCGCAAGTTTTGCATACCACCCAAATGCAGTCAATACGACACTCAACGCAATCAGTATCAAGCTTGTGGATGCACCTACATTTTCTTTGCCCATTCCGGTATGCTCAAACAACCCGGATATGACCTCACCAAGCAAACAAATGGCACCTCCTGTCCAAAAAGCCCGAAACACATTTTTCCACAGATTATGCACCGGCGTACGTTCCTTCACCAGCTTCGCATACCTCTCCTTTTTGGTTTGTTCCTCCATTTTCACACCTCCATATGTCTTATTCCTGCAATAACTGTACCAGTGAACCTATCATTTTCCCGACTGCGATAGACGTGATTAGATATCCAAGACCGTGCGCCAGGTGAATTCTCCTTAAAAGAATCGGTATCACACGAAGCACTTCAGCAATTGCCATAGAAACACACCCGATAAATATTCCAAAAAACAATCCAAACACGGCCGGAACATAGGGTCCCAATAGAATCCGTGGTTGATACACCGTAAATACATTTCCGATCATCCCTCCCAGAATCAGAAGATTCTCAAATACATACGTATCTGCTGCCGTATGCGTTTTCTTAAGAAGAATCGGAAACACACCAATCAAAGAAAGGAAGGCAAATACACCACCTGCAATTACAATTCCCGCAGATAGAGAAATGACCAAAAGTATCGCTATTTTAAAGCTCATCATGCACATTTCCCTCCCTTGATGCATCCAGAATAAACGCCTGGTTCACCTCCTGCTCATAATTTCTGACCTCCACATGAAGCGGAGACGGCTTATAGCGCAGTCTACTTCTGGAAAAATGATTGAAAAAAACAGTAATTCCAATTGGAATCCCAAGCGAATAGCCAATCTCAACAATTTTCAGGTCCACAACTTCACTCGCACCAAACATTTTATAAATAATTGCAAATACCTCATTTACACCCACATCCATATTAAACGTCATAATGGAAAAAATTGCCCCAAAGAAAGCGACCAGACAGACAAATATTATTTTGGCGTACCTTAACGGCTTAACTGTTTTACGCGTCCGGATATAATCCACAATAAACTCCGACTCCCCCAGATTATTCACGATGCAATCCGGAAAAGCTTTTTGTATCCGTTCCACCACTCCGAGAACAGAAAAGACATACTTCTTCTCTTCTGTCCCATCCAGTTCAAAAAAAGGCAGTTCCTTAATCTTCTTCTCCACATCTGCATCATCCACACGTACCTTAAGCACATCTTCCAGTAAAAGCTTAGTTTTTGAAACCTTTATTTCCTGATCTGCTTTTATATAAACAACCCTGTTAATCAAAACTCATTTCCCCCCTGCACGTAGAAAGACTAACCAGTACCCCGTTTTTCATCTGCTTCTTCTCCCACATGTTCGAAATGAGAAAAACCAACACTCCAAGCAGCACAAGTACAAGCAAGGAAACCAACAGCCACTTTTTCCAATGTCCTTTTCGTGGTTCCAACATATCATAATCCTGCACTTTTTCACCTTCTTTATCTTAAACTTATAAAAATAATGTGTGCCTTTTCCCGGAAAAGTATACAAAAAAATCTCAAGTATCTTTTCTGATACTTGAGATTATCATTGTTAATTCTGTTGTTTGGATTCCGGAATCCATTGTTTTAGCAATGCATCCATGCTTTTTGTCTGTACCGGTTTCTTGAGGATTGCATCAAATCCACTTTCCGTATACTTTTCTTCGCTCTCAATTTCTTCTGCCGTCATCGCTATAACCGGTGTATGACTGCTATCATCCTCTGTTGCACGATAGGTACGTACCGTTTCTCTTCCACTCATCTCCGGCATCATCTGATCCATAAAAATCAGGTCAAACGAAGTGTCTTCGAGAATTTCGAGTGCTTCTTTTCCACTCAATGCCCTCTCGCATTCGATATCATATGCTTTCAGGATTCCTTCTACCACAATGAGATTCACCTCATTATCATCTACCACCAGAACTTTCGCCTCCGGTGCTTTAAAAGATGCTTTGATCTTAGGTATCTCATTTTCACTGGCAGCAGTATCTTTTTTGATTACATTTTTCTGTCTGAGTTTGACACGGAAAACAGAACCAATTCCATAGGCACTCTCCACCGTAATCGTTCCGCCCATCAGTTCTACCAGTTCCTTTGTAATTACAAGTCCAAGACCGGTACCTTCTTCTTTTCTGGTCTCCGGCGAATTGGCTCTATGATAGGATTCAAAAATCTTTCCTTTATCCTCATCCTTAATACCGATTCCGGTGTCACTGACTGAAAACAGGAATTCTGTTTCTTCTTCATCAGCCGCTGTTATCTCTACCTTAACATCTACAGAACCTTCATTGGTATACTTGATTGCGTTGTTTACAAGATTAAGAAGAATCTGTTTCAGACGCAAATCATCGCCGATATATTTATCCTCTAACTTCTCCGGCAGTTCCATATGAAACTCCAGATTTTTCTCTTTTATCTTAGATGCTTCAATGATAGATAATTCCTCAAATAAATCCTGCATAGAATAGATGCCTTCCACCAGTTCCATTTTCTTGGATTCTAATTTGGAATAATCCAGCAACTCATTAATCAGAGTCATCAAATCCCTGCCTGATTTGGCAATCATACTGATATAGCGGTCTTTCACTACCATACTGTCTTCGCCGGCAGCAATCTCTGCCAGTCCCAAAACACCGTTTAACGGAGTTCGAATTTCATGACTCATAATTGCAAGTAGATCTGCTTTCTGCTTCGCCACTGTATCTGCAGCCTCTTTCAGACTCATGATTTCATTCGCATTTCGAATCAAATCGGTCACATCTGAAAACTCAAGCATATATCCTTGCAATAAATTTTTGATTTTTAACTCTGTAACATAACATTTGTAATTCTTGCCATCAACGCTTAAAGTATCTTCATTCTCATTAATAATCTGGGTAATCGTATCCTTCGTAAATTCCGGAAACTGCTTACAGGTTGTATTCTTATAAATGATGTGATAGTGATTATCTACTATGAGTACGCCCTCACTGGACTCCTCTACCACCTGCTCCTTCGCAAGATTAACAACCTTCAGCATATCAAAATGATAAATCGCAATGAATTCAACGATTGCAGCCAACATAATTCCCAGCTGTGTAGTATCCAATCCATTTGTCCATCCAAGCAGATAAATCATAAGACCGATAAACGGAATAAGACCTATACAGGACAGAATAATAGAGAGCTTTGGATCATAAAAACTCGCCTCTTGATTCTTCTTTCGCAATCGGCTTAAGCAAAGAACGACGCTGAACAGGAACGTAAATACCGTAAATGCCATGTAGAAATAATAAAACGGTGCACCATGAATCTTATTATACTCAATTCCATTTTCCACTACAGGCTCAAAAGAAATATAATAAAGTTTATGATGTTCAAACGTCATAATCAGAACAAATGCAACGCTATTCACAAAAAATATAGCGTATAGAATCCATTTTTTCATTTTGATGTTGTAGAATTTAACAATGGTTAAAACTACAAACGCTGTGGCGTAACACTTACCTATGTAGGCTAATTTACACGCCAGAATACTTTCATTTACTTCCGTGGATAAAAATCCGAAAATCTTTCCCAGCAACGAGATGATACAACATACATTTGCCATCGCAATTGCAGTCTTATACCGAACTTCAGGCTGCTTCAGAATCATAATAAGGCAAATTGCGCCCATAATGACCCCAATTACATAACTTGCCAATAATGCAGTGCTCACGTGTACCTCCTTGGGATATTAATAACGTATACGGTATATATTATAGTACACAATATCGCACATTTCAACCTAATGCTTTTCTCATTTTGTGAAGAATCTGCTTTTCTTTCCGGCTGATTTGTACCTGATTTGTTCCCATTTCTTTTGCAATCTGAGCCTGCGTTTCTCCAAGAAAATATCTGCGTTTCACAATATTTTTTTCTTCGTGGGACAAGCCTGCAAACGCCTCCATCAACGTCATATGCGAAAGAATCCCTTCCTCCGGTTCCCACTCTCCGGTAAGCACTTCTTCCAGATGAATGTCTCCGTTACCTTGGCAGTATACGGTTTTATGCAACGATTCCACCTCATAGCCGGATTCTAACGCAATGACCACATCTTCGACGCTCCTTCCTATTCGTTGTGCAATCTCCTCAATTGTAGCCTCCTTCCCGCTTTCCAGATAAATTTCTTCTTCTGCCTGCTTTATTTTATATGCATTTTCTTTTAAGCCTCTGCTCACTCTAAGCATTCCATCATCCCTGAGAAAGCGACGAATTTCCCCCTGTATCATCGGAACGGCATACGTAGAAAACTTCACATTCTTTTCCACAGAAAAGTTATCAATTGCCTTTAAAAGACCTATGCATCCTATCTGTTTAAGGTCACTGCTGTCTACTCCTCTGTCATAAAATCTTTTTGCAATATGAAAGACGAGAGGCAGGTTGTCCTTCACCAGTTGTTCCCGTGCTTTTTGGTCTCCATTTTGGGCTCTTGTAAGCTGTTCAAAAATATCCATGTATCAATCACTCACTCCCCTAATGAAACGAAAGATTCTTTTTCATAATGATTCTGGTTCCCTGCCCCGGCTCCGACTGCACTTCCAACTCATCCATAAAATTTTCCATAAAACAAAAACCCATTCCGGAACGTTCCCATTCCGGTCTTGTCGTATAAAGTGGTTCTTTTGCTTTTTCTATATCTTCCATCCCGATTCCTTTGTCTTCGATTTCCACAATCACCTTTCTTCCTTCCCGCATACAGGTAAGATAAATGATTCCTTCCCCGTTCTCATATCCATGTATAATCGCGTTCGTCACTGCTTCCGATACCGCTGTTTTTAAATCAGCCAGTTCCTCCAATGTCGGATCCAGTACGGATACAAAGGCGGCAACTGCCATCCTTGCAAATCTCTCATTCTCTGAAGCACTGCAAAACTCCATATGTACACGGTTCGTATTCTTCTTACAATTCACACCTTTCCCCCCTTTACAACTCCGAAATGGCTTCTTCTACCGTTTCGTACTTCTCTATTATCTTATACAGACCGGACAGTTTTAATATCCGGTCCACCGAATCACTGACCGAAGTTACCGCAACTTTTCCACCGGTAAAAATCACCCTTTTGTATCTTCCCATAATCATGCCAATCCCGGAACTGTCCATAAAATTAACCTCAGAAAAATCAAAGATAATATGCCGGATTCCTTCCCGTTCAATCAAACGATCTGAGTACCGCCTTAACTCGGTTGCATTATGGTGATCCAGATCTTTCCTCACTTCAATCACCAGACAACCGTCTGCCACATATAAACCATCTTTCTTCATATCATTTCCCCCTGTCAAGACTCGCTCGCGAGTCTTGCGCGCCGGATTCGGGTCTGCTTCAGCAGACAAATTCCTGTCCGAATCCGTGCGCATCCTCGCGGAGCGTTTAACTCAGTCGGAGCTTGTACCCCGACTGAGTATAGTTTGTCAT
>JAILQS010000171.1 GCA_024698865.1 Lachnospiraceae bacterium
CGGTCTTCGGTGTGAATCGGATTATGTTCAGAGAGCAGGTGAAGTGCGCGTATCCGGAGGTGTTGCCGGTTGGAATCATGCCAGTTACGGTATTGTTGCGTTAGGTGATTTCAGAATTTGTGGTGGCGTATTAAATGTGCAGGCGGGACCGGCAAGTGGTGAATCGGGCAAAAGCCTGGGAATCTACCAGCCATCCATCTCCTCACATTTCGATATCACAGGCGGACGAATCGGTCTACGGGCAGCAGAAGACAGCACCATGAGTACGGTAGCTCATCTAAGCGGGTTTGTGGATATCACCGGCGGTGAATTTGTTGCAGGCAATGAAACAGAGAATACGGTATGTGGATATGCCGTTGCTGACGGATACAAGGTGCAGAAACAGGATTTGGACGAGGAAGGGAATACGGCGTTATATCCGTATACCGTTGTAAAAGAACCCCGACAGGAGGAAGACCAAGAACCCCGGCAGGAGGAAGAACAAGAACCGGTAAAAGATGCAGAAGATGCCAAAGCCCCTGTTTCTATGGATATGCCAAAAGAAGAAGCACCGAAGGAAAAGGAGCCGAAGCAGGAACCTCTTCCGGCGGTAAACAGCAGATTAAAGGATATAAAGTCTAAAGCTGTTTACAAAGTGGTGGCAGCAAAGAAAAACGGCGACAAGAACCTACTGGAGGTAATGTATGTTGCGCCGACAAAAGAAAATAAAAAAGCGACCAGTCACAGTATTCCGGAAGCAGTAGTTTTGGAAAACGGCATGCAGGCAACGGTTGTCTCCATTGGGAAAAATGCCTTGCAAAATAATACGTATGTGAAAAAAATTGTAATCGGGAAGAATGTTACGATAATCGGAACCGGCGCCTTCCAAAACTGCAAAAAGCTGAAGAATATCTCACTTGGTAAGAAGCTGAGCCGCATCGGGAAAAACGCATTTAAGGGCATTTACAAAAAGGCAACGGTTAAAGTACCTAAGAAACAGTTTTCGAAATACAAAAAACTATTAAAAAAAGCAGGTCTTCCGAAAAAGGCAATAATTAAAAAATAATTCTAAAAATAATAAAATTAACTGTGTATTTCCTTGATTGTGTAGAGTAGTTAGAATATAATAGGAAATGAACAGTATGGGCCGGTTAGCTCATAGAGTTAGCCGGCTTTTGGCGCTATGGAAGGAGGACTTATTTATGAAGGGTAACGTAATTGTAGGGCAGTCAGGGGGGCCAACAGCTGCCATTAATTCCAGTCTTGCCGGCGTATTTCGTACGGCAATAGACAGAGGGGCTCCAAAAGTATATGGTATGCGACATGGAATCGAAGGACTTTTGAATGAGGACTACGTGGATTTGTCGGATTACATTCGTACGGAACTTGACGTAGAACTTTTAAAAAGAACACCGGCGGCATATTTGGGGTCTTGCCGTTTTAAACTTCCTGAAATCCACGAAGATATTGCTTGTTATGAGAAGATTTTCTCTATTCTTGATAAGCTGGATATCGAATGTTTTATTTACATTGGTGGAAATGATTCCATGGATACAATTAAGAAACTGTCAGACTATGCGATTTTGAATGGTCATCCATGCAAATTCCTCGGGGTACCAAAGACAATTGATAATGATCTGGCGTTAACCGACCATACACCGGGATACGGAAGTGCAGCCAAATATATTGGTACTTCCGTAAAAGAAATCATTCAGGATAGCAAAGCCTTAATTTATAAAAAAGGTCTTGTTAGTATCGTTGAAATTATGGGACGAAATGCAGGCTGGCTTACGGGGGCAGCAGCATTGTCCAAAGGTGAGGACTGTGACGGACCGGATTTGATTTATCTTCCGGAGCTGCCATTTGATATTGACGATTTTATCGCGAGAGTGAAAAAGATATTATCGAAGAAACCATACGCGGTAGTTGCTGTATCAGAAGGAATCCGCCTCGACGACGGACGATATGTCTGCGAACTTACGGATGGTATTGATTTCGTGGATGCATTTGGACATAAGCAGTTAACCGGAACCGCTAATTATCTGGCAAGAAGACTTGCACAGGAAATCGGCTGCAAGACACGTACTATTGAACTTAGTTCCCTGCAAAGAGCCGCTTCTCATATGGCATCTCGTGTAGATATCTTAGAAGCAGCACAGGTAGGTGGTGCAGCAGTAAAAGCTGCAGATGAAGGAGACACCGGCGAGATGGTTATCATCACTCGTGTATCAGACGATCCATACGGTTCTACCACAGAGCTTCGAAATGTGCATAAGGTATCTAACGTTGAAAAGGTGGTTCCAAGAGAGTGGATTAATAAGGATGGAACGTATGTAACAGATGAATTTGTAGCGTATGTAAAACCACTGATTCAGGGAGATGTATCACCGATTATGGTAGATGGAATCCCGAGATATTTGTTGCATAATCCGAAAAAGAAAAAATAAGGATGGTTTTTGATTGACTTTAGGGTCCGCGGATTTATCCGCGGACTTTTTGATGTTTTAGAAGAGGCGGTCGCACCGGTGCTTTTCTCAGGGGCGGATTTTGCAAACTGGAATTTGCGTAGTTAGTGTGATAAAATATTTTCGTAATTTATAATATTAAATTGAAATGGAGCGTAGAATGGTTAAGGATATTGTTATAGTAGGAACCGGAGGCCATGCCCGAGATATGGTATGGCTCATCGAAGATAATAATCAGGCACTTGAACGTGTTCCGGAGCCGGAAGCAACGAAGTGGAACATCTTAGGCTTTATTGATAACAATCCATCTTCTGATAAAGTAGATGGTTATCCGGTGATTGGAAATGATGACTGGCTGGTGAATTGCGATAAGGAACTGGCAGTTGTAATTGCTGTCGGTGATGGCAAACTTAGAAAGATTTTATATGAGACGTATCAGCAAAATGAGAAGCTCTATTTTCCGACTTTAATTTCACATACGGTGCATATGTCGCCAAGATGTCGAATTGGACAAGGATGTATGATATGCAGTTCCGTAGAAATGACGGTGAATATAGATGTAGGTAATTTTGTATTGATTAACATTGGTTGTACGGTGGAACATGATGATTGTTTGGAGGACTACGTAACGCTAAATCCCGGCGTAAATGTTTCCGGCAATGTTCACATCGGAGAACTTAGTAATATAGGAACCGGTAGTAAGATTATTCAGGGAATTAACATAGGTAGAGAAGTTATTGCGGGAGCAGGAACGGTAATTATCAGGGATACGGAAGATTCCTGCACGATAGTAGGGAATCCCGCAAGAGTTGTAAAGAGGAGAGTGTAATGTCAGTATTAATAATTGCAGAAGCAGGGGTTAATCACAATGGTGATATCAACCTGGCGAAGAAACTGGTGCTGGAGGCGAAAAATTGCGGAGCGGATATTGTGAAGTTTCAGACAGCAAAGCTGGAGTCACTGGTGTCCAAATATGCAAAAATGGCAGAATATCAGGTAGAGAACATTGGTAAGGAAGAAAGCCAGCTGGAAATGCTGCGTCGTTTGATTTTGCCGTTTGACCAGTTTGTAGAGTTATCAAATTATTGTAAAGAGGTTGGAATAGAATTTTTATCAACACCATTTGATATCGAGAGTATCAAATTCCTGGATGAGCTGGGATGTAGCATTTGGAAAGTACCTTCCGGAGAGATAACGAACTATCCTTACCTCGTAAGAATTGCGAGGACACGCAAGCCGATTATTATGTCCACCGGAATGAGTACGATGGATGAGATTGCGGAAGCACTGACCGTGCTTAGGGATAATGGTGCCAGCAAAATAACATTGCTTCATTGCACAACAGAGTACCCGGCACCGTTGGATGAAGTCAACTTAAAGGCCATGGAGACACTTCGCGACCAGTTTGATCTGGAAGTGGGATATTCCGACCATACAGAGGGAATTGAGATTCCACTGGCAGCAGTTGGAATGGGAGCAACCGTCATTGAAAAACATTTCACGCTGGATCGTAATATGGAAGGCCCGGATCACAAAGCAAGTCTGGAACCGGCGGAGTTAAAAGCAATGGTAGAAGGAATTCGAAGAGTGGAAAAAGCGCTTGGAGACGGCGAGAAAAAACCGTCCCCTTCCGAGATTAAGAATAAAGAAGTGGCAAGAAAGAGCATTGTTGCCAAGAAAGCAATCAAAGCGGGTGAGATTTTCAGCGAAGAAAATATTACGACGAAAAGACCGGGGACCGGAATATCTCCGATGCACTGGCCTGAGATTATCGGTACGATGGCGGTTCGAAACTTCGAAGAGGATGAGGTGATAGAACTATGAAAAAAATTGCCGTAATAACTGCGACCAGAGCGGAATATGGTTTACTGCAGCCGGTTGTGAAGGAATTAAGAAGCTTTGAAAATGATGCGTTGAAAATAGAACTTGTTGTGACCGGTACCCATTTGGCAGAAGAATTCGGAATGACCAAGAATGAAATTCTGGCAGACGGGGTTCGGATTGATGAGGAGGTCAGAATTCCAACCCGTTCCGTAGAGAAAACGGATATCGCACACAATCAGGCGGAGACATTGATAAAATTCACGGATTTATTTGCAAAGAAGGCGTATGATGCGATTGTGATTCTCGGA
>JAILQS010000175.1 GCA_024698865.1 Lachnospiraceae bacterium
CCGATAAATGCGCATCAAATGGCGTCTTCACCTGCATAAAGGCATCCTTTGGGCTGATGTCTTTTGACCAGTCGGTACTGTCCACAGCAGATAACGCATTTTTCAAATCATTTAACATTTCCTCCTGCGCATGCACCTCAACAGGAAGTAACAAGCCGGCATTTTTCTTATTCTGTAAGCGAGTCTCCCGCTCCTCAACAAGTGAAAGATAGCATTGTTTCTTATCGGATGCCTCTTCAACTTTTGCTCTGTATTCTTTCAGGAAACCATACCAGTCATCTGCTTTTTTCTTAAGCTTATGATATTCTCTAAAATGAACATCCAGCGCATCCAGCATTAGATGGATGACAGACACACGCTCGTCAAACGCTGCCTCCATAATTCTCTGGTATAGCGCCGGCTTCACAGCCCCTGACAAAATGTCCGTTATTCCGTAGGTATCCTTATATTTATCCATCAAATCGATATAGGCAGCAACATCCTCTGCCACATCCTCATGATGCAGAAATTCAAAAATAATTTCCTCTGTCACATCAAGATCCAGGCTCTCATACACTTCCATCAGATTGCTCAAGTCTTCCCAGCCTCGCGCTGTTACGTAACGCAAGCCATCCACCTGGGTTTCCACCAGATAGAAATGCTGCGGTTTCAAATCCAGATAACTAAGAAGCACCGGATGCAAATGCTTCTTATGTGCATACACCTTCCATGCCTCATAATCCGGTTCTGCATGGATGACACGCAGTCTATCAAGCGTTACCATATCAAATTCCTTTACGGACTTATTGTACTCCGGCGGATTACCCGCAGTTACAATGATCCATCCATCCGGCACCGTCTGATTACCAAACGTCTTGCATTGTAAAAACTGAAGCATCATTGGTGCAAGTGTTTCCGACACACAGTTAATCTCATCAATGAACAAAATTCCCTCTTTGAGTCCGGTCTCTTCCATCTGCTCATAGATACTCCCGATGATTTCACTCATCGTATACTCGGTAACGGTATATTCCTTACCCTGATACGTCTTTTCCTTTATCATTGGAAGTCCGACCGCACTTTGTCTCGTGTGATGCGTAATCGTATACGATACAAGTCCGATTTCGCATTCTCGCGCAATCTGCTCCATAATCTGTGTTTTTCCGATTCCGGGCGCTCCCATAAGTAAAATCGGTCGCTGTCTGATTACCGGTATCACATAGTCACCTTGTTCATTTTTTGATAAATACGCCTGCACAGTATGAATTACTTCCTGTTTTGCCTGTTCGATATTCATTTCTCACTCTCCTGATTCTCTTTGCCATTTTAGCTGCAATTCTTTTTCTATCTTCAAAGTCATCGCCCACGGCGGAACTTTACTTTCTTCTTCCTCATCTGATTTGTCATTAAAAATAAAAACGGTCGGATATTGGGGTTTCTTTGATGGATAAATGCCCTTCCCATCCGTAAAATACAACAATCCGGAAAGGTTCTTAAGTATCCCCTCCTCCACCAGTTTATTCACATAAGCAAATGCCGGTCTGAAATCGGTTCCACCGCCACCGATAAGTTCAAAATTCGCCATCACGCGCTCAATCTCCTGTTTTGACGTAAGCACCTGCTCCTTCTGTATTTTATCGTCACACTGAATCAAGTGAACTTTGCTCTTTTGAAAGAAGCTGTCCTTTTCCGTCAAAATCTGAAAGGTCTCTTTCAAAAAGTTTTCCACCAGAATTCCGTTTGTTGAATAACTTGTATCTACAACAACAACAAACTCGCGGATTTTCTTTGTTTCTCTTGTTTCCAACGGTTCTATTAACGGCAAATTACCGTAGGTATCGATTCCGTACATGTAGTATCCCAGGTCAAATTCATCGGGATTCATCTGAATTTCCTCCCGAAGCACGGCAAACTTCTTAAGAAATTCCCGATACGAATAACGGCTTTTCTTCGTTTTCATCTGGCGAAGCATCTGCTGCTCGCCCTCTCCCGTTTCTTCTCCGCTACGCTTTTGTTCCATCTTCGTCTGTCTGGCTATTTTGTTCCATCGATTCCGGATTTCATTTTGCAAGGGCGCGTTTTGGTCTTCTTTCTTTGGCCAAAATGCGTGCTCGTCCACGTAAAACTCCATCCATAATTCATTTAACGCTTCCTCTTTCTTATCTAACAGCCAGTCATATATAACCGCAGCAGAAATCCCTTCTTTCATTGCTTCCAGTTCCTGATATACTTTCTGCCTTGTCCAACTCAGAATACGCTTCGTACAAGGCTTGTTCAAACCGTCTATCGTATGTTCTACCGCTATGTCACAGGCAAGCCACCAAAGCTGTTTATCTCTTTCTCCACCAATAAACAAATGCGAGAAAACACAATGCAATACGGTATGCAAATACGCGCGCTCTAAAAACTGTGCATTCGAACGAAACAGAGTGAGTACCTTATGCGCCGGAACAAAGAGCGTCTGCCCGTTCGTCCCCATACTTTCAATTCCTTCTTTGATTTGCGGTTTCAGCTCCTCTAAGGCAACGCGAAAAAAGCGCAAGTCCAAATATATTTCACTGCGCAAAAATTCCAGTATTTCAAATACCATTTGCTGTTCCCATTCCTGTTTCGTCATCTAAAACTCCTCAAAATCATATCTGCCGGCCTTAACATCCTTATCCTCAAGATAGGTCTGCCTCCACTCGATACACCTGGCAGCAACTTCCGCCCATTGCTTTTCTCCGGCATATCGGATTAACTCTTCTAACGTTTCTCTTGTAAAATATCCTTCCCGAATCATCCATTTTGTTATCGCAAGTTTTTTATGTAAAGGCAATCTGTACAAATAATGCTTCCTTTTTTTCCATAGAAGAGAAAGCCCCGTGCTTTCATTTTTCAAAAGAAAATCTGCGTACGCTTTCGCATCTGCCTCATTCAGCTCTATTGGAAAATACAAGCGCAAAAACGCCATATGCCAGAGAACGCTGTTACTCTCTTCGGCGCACGCTTTTTCAAATATACGGTCATACTCTGCAAAGGCTACCCTCTCATCTGCAAAGCACTGTCTTGCACGTACTCCTTCTCCTGTGATGTTCAATCCAAATATGTGTGCCGGTCCGATTTCATTATAACCTTCCACATATTCCGGGTACAGAAGTGCTGCCGTAACTTTTCCCTCTGTTTCAAAACGTACCTCCACATCCCATTTAATCTGGCTAAGTACCCTCCTCAAAACCGTCTTCTCTCTCTCATTTGCATAAATACAGACTCTGTGAAGATTCATACAGTTCATAAACACGTCACTTCCGACATTTTCAAGGTTCTTATGAAAAGAAAGTTCGTATAGTTTTGTACAATTATAAAAGCAAAAATCTCCGATTTTGCGAACGGTTGCCGGAAGGGTCACCTTTTCAAGATAACGTCCTGCAAGCACATGATATCTGTCCGGAATCTGCACCTTTGTGCTTCCTACAAAAACCGGCTTCTTTCCCTCCGCATCATCATAGAGCCAGACGCCTTCTTCCACATCGCGTTCCCTGTCCGAAAAACAGTACGCTGCAATCTCAGAAATCTCTTTTCCCCGGATTCTCTCGGGCAGTGTCACTTCACTGTACTCACCGTATACGCGGTAAAGTTTCAAAGTTGCATCTTCGGATTCCTTATAAAAATAGAGCACTATACACCCCTCCTCTCCGGTTTATAAAATCGAAAAACCACGCAAATCCCATGTCTATTGTCCATGACACAGTGTATTACGTGGTTTTGGTCTATTCTTTATCGTTTGATAATTTCGTCACGTCCCGGTCCGTTGGATACCATGCTGATTCGCACGCCAAGTTCACCTTCGATAAATTCAATATAATCGCGACACTCTTTTGGAAGCTCGTCGTAATTTTTGATTCCTCGAATCTCTGTTTTCCACCCCGGAAGCACTTTGTATACCGGTTTTGCCTTGGCAAGTTTGGCTGTTGTAGGGAAGTCTTTTGTAACTTCTCCATCAATTTCATAACCAACACATACCGGAATCTCATCTAAGTATCCAAGCACATCAAGTACGGTAAGCACAACTTCCGTTGCTCCCTGAATACGACAACCGTATCTGGAAGCGACACAGTCAAACCATCCCATACGTCTTGGTCTTCCGGTAGTTGCACCGAATTCTCCACCGTCTCCACCGCGACGACGTAATTCATCGGCTTCTTCTCCGAAGATTTCGCTAACGAATTCTCCTGCCCCTACTGCACTGGAATATGCCTTACATACAGTAATAATTCTCTTGATTTCGTATGGTGGAATTCCTGCTCCGATTGCACCGTATGCTGCTAACGTAGAAGAAGAAGTAACCATTGGGTAAATACCGTGATCCGGATCCTTCAGGGAACCTAACTGTCCTTCCAAAAGAACCTCTTTTCCGTTCTGAAGTGCATCGTAAAGATATGCAGATACATCGCATACATACGGCTCTACCATTTTGCGGTATTCCTGTAACTCTTTCACGATATCTTCCGCTTTCAACAACGGTTTATGATATAAATGCTCTAACAGAACATTTTTTGTCTGGCATACTCTCTCTGCTTTCTCTTTGATCAGTTCATCATCAAAGATTTCGCTTACCTGGAAACCAATTTTGGCATATTTGTCTGAATAAAATGGTGCAATACCTGATTTGGTAGAACCAAAAGATTTGCCTCCCAGACGTTCTTCTTCATACTGGTCAAATAATATGTGATAAGACATAACAATCTGTGCACGGTCTGACACTAAAATCTTAGGCATTGGCACACCTTTTGCTACAACTTCATTTATCTCTTCAAAAAGCTTTGGAATGTTTAATGCCACACCATTTCCAATAATACTTGTGGTATGATCATAAAATACTCCGGATGGAAGGGTATGTAACGCGAACTTTCCATAATTATTAACGATGGTATGTCCTGCATTGGCTCCGCCCTGAAACCTTACAATAATGTCAGATTCCTGACCAAGCATATCCGTAATCTTACCTTTTCCTTCGTCACCCCAGTTTGCTCCTACAACTGCTTTTACCATTATAACCTCCTGTTTAACGTGGTCTTGCCACGAACTTATTGCATCGGCTTTTGGCGCCGTTTGTTGAATCTAAACAATCACAACAATGGTAATATAGCATAGTTTTGAATATAAGTAAAATTAATATCTATTATGGTTGGCATAAGTAATATTTATATTAATATTTTTTATTCCAGACTTTCAAGCAATGCCCGTGCTGCATTCGACATAACGGTCTGCGCTCCCGTAACAATACAGAAATTTCGGCTTGGAATCTGCTCTGTAAACTCCAGTTCAAATAACTCGCCCTGCTCAAGACTCTCTAATGCAAAGTCCTTTACTACCGATGCAATTCCAAGGTTTCTTCTTGCAAACTGAACAATCATATCGCTCGTTGCCAGTTCAAACTCCGGCTGCAACACCACACTGTTCTTTTCCAGAAATTCATCCACGTATTTTCTCGTACTTGTATTCTTCTCCAAACAAATAATCGGATATTGCACCAGATCGCTGTAAGAAAGTTTTTGTCCTTTCAAATCGCCAAACTTCTCACCGGCGACGAAAATATCCCGCACTTTTCTTACCTTTCGAATCCGGATTCCGCTTTGTTCCTCAATCGGAGAACTGACCACCCCAAAATCAATTTTACCCTCAAGCATATACTTAAGGGTGGTAGGGGTTGGCGCGTTTGTAACAGATACTTTGATACCCGGATATCGCTCGTGAAACTCTTCCAAATAGGACAAAAGATAATACTTCAGTGTCATATCACTCGCACCGATACGCACTTCTCCACTCTCCAGATTCTGCATCTCGCGGAATTTGGCTTCTCCTGTCCGGATATACTCGTATCCTCTCTTCACGTAGAAATAAAGACTTTCTCCTTCTACGGTCAAAGTCACGCCCTTGGAGCTTCGCACAAACAATGGGCTGCCAAGATTTCTTTCCAATTGTCGTATTGCCTGACTTACTGCAGGCTGTGTAAGCGACAGTTCTTCTGCCGCAGCAGAAATTTTACCATGCTTTGCAACATGGTAAAAAATCCGGTAGTATTCCATATTTACATTCATATTTACCTCTAAACCACGTGACTGATTCGAATATTCGGATTCTTGGTTAAATCAATAAATGTAGTGTCTACCTGTACAATCGGTCTTGACAGGGAATATTTATTAATCATAACAACTTTTCCCTCCGCATTATTGGACAGGCGGACTTCGTTATTAATGTAAGACATCGCTGTCTTATCCAAAAACGGCAGCAGGCATCTTGGATCATACTGACTCATACCGTTCTTTTCAAAATCAGAAATTACATCAAACGGGCAAATTCCTTTTCTATACACACGGTCTGCGGTCATCGCATCATATACATCTGCGATTGCGACTATACGTGAGAAAAAGTCTATCTTGTGAAGTGTCACTCCTGCCGGATAACCGGAACCGTCGCAACGCTCATGATGCATAAGTGCAGCAGCCTTAATACGATTGTCCAGTTTCTTGTCTTTCAATAACTGATAACCAAGTATCGTATGTTTCTTCACAATATCATACTCAATCTTACTAAGCTTGTCCGGTTTCTTGATAATAGATTCCGGAATCTTGAGTTTACCGATATCATGCAAAAGTCCGGCCATAGTAAGTACTCGAAGATCACCTTCACTCATACCAATGCTCTCTCCGATAATGTGGCACAGCAACGAAACATTCACCATATGCACATATGTAAGGTCATCATAATCACGCATACTGTTCATCATGTCCAGCATATGAAGACTGTTTCTGCTTTTGCTGATAATAGATTCCACTTCTCCTATAAGGACTTCCTCATCAACTTCTATATTTCTCTTAACCACCGAGTCCATGATATCCTTCAGTTCTCCCACACCGTCTAAAAAACGGTGATTAAACTTTTTGAACTCTTCCGTATTCTTAACTGCCTCGATATGAGAACGCAAATTTGGTCTCTGGATTTCCTCGTATGTGTCCCCTTGTCCGGTTGCAACATAAACAGAAACAATCGGCACGCCGTATCGTTCCAAATTACTGATAATTTTGGCTGTTACCGCCGTCCCTCCGGTAACAATCAAATGATTGTCATCGGAATAGACATCTTTGGCAATTCGCATTCCCTCTCTTAAATCAGGAGTAATTATCTTCTTAACTTCCATGCATTTCCTCACTTCTCATTTTCGTGAAAAATATTATCTGTTATTTGTTGAAATCCTCACGTCTTACGTGTTTCATTCAAACTTATACGTTAATCTCAACTTTTACACCAAGTAAATCCTTATTCTCTTCCAATACCGGACGAATCACCTGCTCTACAAATTCCTCTACCTGTTGTGGTGAACGTCCAACATATCTGGATGGATCCATAGTCTTTTGTAAATCTTCCAGACTCATGTTGAAATCCGGATCTGCCGCTATCAACTCTAACAAGTTGTTGTCGAGACCTTTTTCTTTTACATTACGGCCTGCTTCCATAGAAAGAACACGAATCTTTTCATGAAGTTCCTGACGGTCGCCACCGGCTTTTACCGCATCCATCATAATATTTTCTGTTGCCATAAACGGAAGTTCTGACATAAGACGTTTTTCGATAACTTTTGGATAAACTACAAGTCCATCAACAACATTTAAATACAAATCAAGAATTCCGTCTACTGCCAGGAATGCTTCCGGCACGCTCATACGTTTGTTAGCAGAATCATCCAGTGTTCTCTCAAACCACTGCGTTGCGGAGGTAATTGCCGGATTCAGTGCATCTACCATGACAAATCTTGCTAAAGATGCAATTCTTTCACTTCTCATTGGATTACGTTTGTATGCCATTGCGGAGGAACCAATCTGAGATTTTTCAAATGGTTCTTCTACCTCTTTCAGGTGCTGAAGCAGACGAATATCATTCGAGAATTTGTGTGCACTTGCTGCGATACCTGCAAGCACATTTACAACTCTGGTATCCATCTTACGGGAATAGGTCTGTCCGGATACCGGGAAGCATCCGTCAAATCCCATCTTTTTCGCAATCATTTCATCTACTTTTTTGGCTTTTTCGTGATCATTTGCAAACAATTCCATAAAACTAGCCTGTGTTCCGGTAGTTCCTTTGCAACCAAGTAATTTCATAGAGCCAATGACATGATCCAAATCTTCCAAATCCAACATTAATTCCATCAGCCAAAGCGTTGCTCTCTTACCAACCGTTGTTGGCTGTGCCGGCTGAAAATGTGTAAACGCAAGTGTTGGCTGGTCCTTATATTCCATCGCAAATTTTGATAATTCATCAATTACATTTACGAGTTTCTTTTTCACAAGCTTTAATGCTTCGGTCATAATGATAATATCTGTATTATCCCCTACATAACAAGAAGTCGCACCCAGGTGAATGATTCCCTTGGCATTCGGACACTGCACGCCGTATGCATGTACATGAGACATTACGTCATGACGAACTTTTGCTTCCTGACGTTTGGCAACTTCATAGTTGATATCATCCTTATGCTCTTTTAATTCTTCTATCTGTTCCTTTGTAATATCTAAACCAAGCTCTCTTTCCGCTTCTGCAAGTGCAATCCAGAGTTTTCTCCAGGTACGGAATTTCTTGTCCGGCGAAAAAATGTACTGCATCTCCTTGCTTGCGTATCTTTCTGACAATGGGCTTGTATAACGATCGTTACTCATAATATCCTCCTTAAATGTACTAATCCCTAAACATCTCTTATTATATAAAAAAACCAGCGAATCGTCTATACACTTTTCACTGGTTTTAGTTGTTCAAATTATTTGGTTAAACCAATTCTCTTAGCCACTTCATTGTAAGCATCTTCTACGCCACCAAGATCTCTTCTGAAACGGTCTTTGTCGAGTTTTTCTTTGGTTTTGCTATCCCAGAATCTACAAGTATCCGGTGAAATTTCGTCTGCAAGAATGATGGTTCCGTCTGAAGTACGGCCAAATTCTACTTTGAAATCGATTAAGTCAATTCCACATTCTTTGAAGAAGTTGCAAAGGAAATCGTTAATCTTAAATGCATACTTGGTGATTGTATCAATTTCTTCTCTGGTAGCTGCTCCGATTGCGATTGCATAGTAATCGTTAATCATTGGATCTCCAAGATCATCATCTTTATAACTGAATTCAAGTGTTGGTGCTAAAAGTTTCTTTCCTTCTTCAATTCCAAGTTTTTTGGAAAAGCTTCCGGCAGCCACGTTTCTTACAATAACCTCAAGTGGTACAATCTCCACTTTTTTAACGGCAGTTTCTCTGTCACTTAATTCTTCCACATAGTGTGTTGGAACGCCTGCTTCCTCAAGTTTCTGGAAAAGGAAGTTTGTCATGCGGTTATTAATTACACCTTTACCGATGATAGTTCCCTTCTTCTCACCGTTAAATGCAGTTGCATCGTCTTTGTAATCAACGATATATACGTCTTCTACATCTGTTTTAAATACCTTTTTTGCTTTTCCTTCGTAAAGCTGTTCTTTCTTAGTCACTTTAACACCATTCCCTTCTGAATATTTAAAAATATTAAAAAAACAATTTATACCCTAATTATAAACAAGGTTTTCAGTTTCGCAACTGTTTTTTAAGTCGATTTTTTTTATTTGTACAATCTCACGAATAATTGTCGAATTTTAATTTGTAATTCGTGAATACGTCAACCAATTAAAAAGCAATCATAAGTGTTTATTATGATTGCTTTTCGTGATTATGATAAATAAACCTTGTAGGTACTTTGATGTGTTCATTTTGGAAAATTATTTATCTAATTCATTTTTGAGATTTGATATTAGTTCTTCTAATGAATTTCCGGAAATCCATCTGGCTTCTTTTTCAATCTTTTGCGCCTGGTATCTTTGTGCCGCTTTCTGATGTGCATTTTTATTTGCACCATTAACACCATTGCTCTTCGTTTCTTTTTCTTTGGCTTCTTTCTCTTTGGATTCTTCCTTGCGTTCTGCCTGTTTTTCTCTAAGCTCTTTGTAGTAATCCTGGCTTTCTTTCAGCTTGGCAAAATATTTGACCGTACCATCATCGTCAATCTGAATCTGCAGACGTTCCACCTGATCCGCTTTTTCACCCAATTCTTCTTTGATCTGCTCATAGTTTTGTCCGGCGCCATCGAGAATTCCTTCCATCTTGGCAGCATATTCACTGTCCGTCGCCATACGCTCTAACGTAGCAGCATCCATCAGCACAGTATATTCTTTGTTGGGATCTCCCATAGACATAAGCTGCTGTGCTTCTCCATCATTAGAATAGGAACCGATGATGAAATCCATATTGCCGTACTTCTCTTTTAATTTTGCAAGGTAGTCTTTTGCTGTATCACTAAGACTTTCCTCCTGCCGCATTGCATTTAATTTATCGCGTGACAGGCGGCTGATTTCCAGAGAATCCTTCACTTTGGATGCCCCATCTTCATTCTTAATCTGTCCCTGCAAACTCCTGGTATCTTCTTTGTCTGCTTTGGCTTTTGCCTTATCTGTACCTTTGGAGTTTGTCTTGAACATATTTTCCATTTGCTTAAAATTTACGATACCACCAAGTCCCATAATATGATACCTCCTTAACTGATTCGTTTTAATTTGCTTTTTACTCCGATGGAATAATTGTATTTTTTGAGATTGCATCCAATCTTAAAATATAATTTGGTTCGTTTATTGTAATGAATCGACTTTCCGACCACCTGGAAAGTAATCGTAGCTGTCTTTCCCGGTTCGATGTCGCGTCGGCTCACCAGTTTGGACCGCTTCGCATTCCACAAACGAAGGCTTCTTTCAAATCCCTTATATTTTGTGTTGCGCGTCTTAAGTCCGCTTCTGTATATAGAAATCGGATGTGTTCCATTGTTCGTGATTCGCATACTGAATGTCTTTGTGTCCTTACTCTTGTTGTAAATCATCTTTGCGGTAAATACCGGCTTTGCTCTTTTTACTTTTATCGGGCACTTGTAGCTTCGTCCGTTGGCTGTGGCAATGATGGTAGCTGTACCGTCACTTAGAGCTTCATACTCACCATCCGGATATACCGCTATTACTTTGGGGTTCGTACTTTTCCAGGTAATTCCGGTAAGTACTCCGTACAATTGTAAATCACCAAAATCCTCAACGTACAGAATCATGCTTTCTGCACTCAGTTTAGGTTCCAACACGGTCACTTCAACTGTGAAAGTATCGCTTGCCGTCTGTGCGGTTATGGTTGTTTTTCCCGGTGCTTGTGCGCTTATCACGCCATCATCACTCACCGTTGCAATTTCTTCATCTTCCGATATGTAACTGATCCACTGTACATTATTGGTAAGCTTCAGCGTAGCCTTACTTCCTGAATACAGCGACACCTCGGTCATATTAATAGTTACCTGTTTCACAACAACCGGGAACGTCAGTTGTATATCTTCATCCAGCAAATCTGCCGTAATCATTGCATTTCCCGGTGAAAGTGCGGTTACTATTCCGTCTGCTCCAACGTAAGCACATTCCGGATGGTCGGAGGACCAGTGAATATTGGTCGGAGTCTTCTCCATCGGCAGTGCAAACACCGTTTGCTCCAGTATTTCACTGACGCACAGTTCTCCCTGCTTATAGCGAAGAGCATACACCGCATGGTCTTCGTCAAGAATGCGGGTTGCCTGTATCGTCATCAAATAGGAAAACATATATTCATCACCAATCTTGCCGGTATCTTTCCCCGTAAGACAAAATGTGTAGTCTCCCGGTTCCAGCTCGTAGGTATATGTCTTTCCGCCATTCGTTAATAAATCATCGAATAAAATCTCGTCGTCTTTATCTATAATCGTCGACTCCGTATTCTTCAAAAGAATATGATAGGTACCAAAACTCTTTTTGGTAAAATGAATCTCTACGCGCGTGTAACTGTCCATATGAAACATATACTCTCTTGACTCGCCATCTTTCAGAAACACCTTATCTTTTGTCTCTGCCAGTGTTCTTGTTTTGAGCACATCAGAAAATATCTGCTCTAATTCTTCAGAGTCGACAGCCTGTCCTGATTCAACTTGTGTTGTATCCGGCGTTGCAGGCGTATCAGTACCTGCTGTTGCGCCTGCTTCTGTAACTGCTTTGGTACCTGTTGTTATCGAACTTTCAGCTCGTACATTTTCCTGAAACAAAAAGAGACTGCATAAAACAAATACAATCCCCCAAATTTGCATTCTTATATAACTATGTGTTCTCATCCAAATCCCTCATTTATTCATTATACTGCTTTGTATCGCCATCCCCTTGAAAATAGCGCACAATATTAGATATATCTTTGGACTTCATCAGAATCTCTTTCTTGTGATGTACCAGATAACGCTTCAACTGTACCAGTTCTTCCTTCGTAAATCCCAGATGAGACGTCATCTCACACTCCGGAAGAATCCCTTCTGCAAAGTCCAGTTTATGCTCGCTTTTTCTCTCAAAGCGCACACACACTTTCGGCTTGCCATCCTTAGCAACTATAGAAGAATACGTCATGGTCATATTGTCATTTTGATTCATCCTGCGCCCTCCTCGTTATACCTTATTGTACCATCTTATTGGTAGTTTTCGCAATAGTTTCTAAAGTCCCGACTTTCCCATTTTGAAACTTGCACGTTCGCTTCTATCGAAACTTCCCTGGATGCATTCCCCCAACACTCAATCCGGCATCTTTCGTGGATGCTTCTTCCCCCAAGAAGCCCTAATCCTAACACCATAACCAGTAAGATTACTCCAAGCCCTGTCTGCGCCACGCCAATATTTCTATCTTTTATTAAAATGCCTTTCATT
>JAILQS010000182.1 GCA_024698865.1 Lachnospiraceae bacterium
AGATGAGCAGATGAAATATGAAATAAAATGTTATCAACGAAAAATAAACAGTAAATAATTTTATTGATGGAGGAAATGTATGTCAAAAAGTGATGTAATTGAAATCGAAGGAACTGTGGTTGAGAAGCTGCCTAATACGATGTTCCGCGTTGAGCTGGAGAACGGACACAGAGTTCTTGCTACAATCAGCGGAAAGCTCAGACAGAATTTTATCCGAATTCTTCCGGGAGATAAGGTGACTTTGGAACTTTCTCCCTATGATTTGTCAAAAGGACGTATTATCTGGAGAGATAAATAAGAAAAATCATAAAAAATATTTCCTAGCCTCTTGCAATTTGCAAGGGGCTATGTTACAATGTAAAACGGTCTTTTTTGAAAGGAGGGTTTAACATGAAAGTTAGATCATCAGTAAAACCGATTTGCGAAAAATGCAAAATCATCAAAAGAAAAGGACGCATCAGAGTAATCTGTGAGAATCCGAAACACAAACAGAGACAGGGATAATCACCGCTTGATTTTCATTTAATCAAGTATGTGAGTTCTTGTCCTGATATTATGTGCGGCTGAATCAATGCGTCCTTATGTGACGTGTGGATTATCATAATAGATAGTGGATAGAGCTTACGGGAGATTACTTGTTGATACCAGAGCAAAGAGTTTTCCTAAATTTGCAGTAGCTTCGCTACAAGGACGCAAATTAAGTAAAACTTGACTTTGCCCGGAAAAATGCTAAAGCATTTTTCCATATTGAATGGTAGGGTGTATTTGCTTTGGAAAGATCGGATAGTGTCCGGTTGGGTGAAAACCCCAATCAACTTAGTAACTGAATAAGGCGTACAAAATTAACAGACCAAATGTACGCAGGCGGTTCTCGGGAGACGGGAAGCGCAAGAAACGGAGGAAACGTAAATGGCTCGTATCGCAGGTGTTGACTTACCTAGAGAAAAACGAATTGAGATCGGTTTGACCTATGTATATGGTATCGGCAGACCTACCTCTAACAAAATTTTGGAAGAGGCAGGAGTAAATCCTGATACCAGAGTAAGAGATGTCACCGATGATGAAGTGAAGAAAATCACTGAAGCAATCGAAAAACTTGGTGTTATGGTAGAAGGTGACTTGAGAAGAGAAATCGCTCTGAACATCAAGAGACTTCAGGAAATTGGATGCTATCGTGGTATCCGTCATCGTAAGGGACTTCCTGTTCGTGGTCAGAAGACTAAGACCAACGCAAGAACAAGAAAAGGACCTAAGCGTACTGTTGCAAACAAGAAGAAATAATAACAAAGTAAAAGTGAGAAAGTAGGTTAGTTTAAAATGGCAAAGAAAGTTGCAAAGAAAGTAACAAAAAAGCGTGTCAGAAAAAACGTTGAACGCGGACAGGCACATATTCAGTCATCCTTTAACAATACAATTGTTACTTTGACTGACTCCGAAGGAAATGCTCTTAGCTGGGCAAGTGCCGGTGGTCTTGGTTTTAGAGGTTCAAGGAAATCTACTCCATATGCTGCTCAGATGGCAGCAGAGACAGCTACAAAGGCTGCATTGGTACATGGACTTAAAACCGTTGATGTATTTGTAAAGGGTCCTGGTTCAGGACGTGAAGCTGCAATCCGTGCTCTTTCTGCATGCGGTTTGGAAGTAGTTAGTATCCGTGACGTAACACCCGTTCCTCATAACGGATGTCGTCCTCCTAAACGTCGTCGCGTTTAGTTTTTAGAAACGGTTGGAAGAAGGTATCGTGAAGATACTGTAAACATCAAATGAATAAAGGAGTAAAATAAAATGGCAGTTAATCGTACACCCGTGTTAAAAAGATGTAGATCTCTTGGCCTTGAGCCTTCTTATCTTGGCTATGACAAGAAATCCAACAGAACCTCTCAGAGAGCAGGCAAGAAGGTCAGCGAGTATGGTCTTCAGCTGAGAGAGAAGCAGAAAGCAAAATTCATTTACGGTGTTCTTGAGAAGCCTTTCAGAAACTATTATGAGAGAGCTGACAGAATGAAAGGTATGACCGGTGCAAACCTTATGGTTATCCTTGAGAGCAGACTTGACAGCGTAGTATTCAGAATGGGATTTGCTAGAACTAGAAGAGAAGCAAGACAGATTGTTGATCACAAGCATATTCTTGTAAACGGCAAGAAGGTAAATATTCCTTCTTATCTGGTTAAAGCTGGCGATGTGATTGAACTCACAGAGAAAGCAAAATCTATGCAGAGATACAAAGATATTGTTGAAGTAACAGGCGGAAGACTTGTACCTGAATGGATTGATGTAGATCTTGTGGACTTCTTCAGGAACCCAGGTATTCTGCCAGCCCTGTCCGGTGCCCGTGTTGGA